>CALQCV020000137.1 GCA_943329165.2 Candidatus Nitrotoga sp. CP45
AATGTATATGTTCTCTACAGGTCAAAAAGCGAGAATGGATGCCATCTTTCTTTCTGGTGGAGCGAGATTTTCTTTTGCGCAACCATAATAATTATTTATTTAAATTTTATGAAAAACTCGTCTCGTTTGTAATAACGAGAGGAGTTTTTTTTATTTTTAATGAAATTTATAACCAATGGATAAATCCATTTTATCGGAAGAAATTCAAAAGTTTATTACTTCAAATATAAATGCTGATGTATCCAAATTAGCGTTGCAAAAAAATAAATTCCCAACTGTTGATTGGACAACAATTCTACATCAAATTGCGGCCAAACAGAAAGCAAAAAGCAAACTTCCAACATGGTATAACACTCCTAAAATTTATTATCCAAGTAAAATTTCGGTTGAACAAACATCTTCTGAACAAACAGCCGAATACAAATCAGAATTAATTGCAGGCAATAAATTGATTGATTTGACTGGCGGTTTTGGTGTGGATGATTTTTATTTTTCCAAAAAAGTAAATACTGTTACTCATTGTGAAATCAATTCTGAATTATCAGAGATTGTTAAACATAACTTTGAACAATTGCAAGCAAAAAATATTGAATGCCTTGCAGGTGATAGTGCTGAAATTCTGGCAACTTTAAATCAAAAGTTTGACTGGATTTATATTGATCCTTCCAGACGACATAATGCTAAAGGCAAAGTATTTATGCTTCAGGATTGTTTGCCTAATGTTCCTAAACTCCTTGATTTTTATTTTGAGTTTGCCGATCATATCATGATAAAAACCGCTCCAATTCTTGATATAACCGCAGGGTTGTCTGAGTTAAAGAATGTGAAAACTATTCATATCATAGCTCTAGAAAATGAAGTCAAAGAACTGCTTTGGATTTTAGAAAAAAAGTATTCCGAAAAAATTGAAATCGTTACCTGCAACTTGACAAAAGATACGGCATCTGCATTTAGTTTCGAACTGGGAACTTCATTAATTTCAAATTATAGTTTACCGAAAAAATATGTTTACGAACCTAATGCTGCGATAATGAAATCGGGAGGATTTGATGAAGTTACAGCAAATTTTGAAGTTGAAAAACTGCACCAACATTCGCATCTTTATACTTCGGATACTTTGATTGATTTTCCGGGTAGAGTTTTTGAAATTGAAAATTGCTTTGAGTTTAACAAATCAAATATGAAATCGTTTTTAGAAAACAAAAAAGCCAACATTACCACTCGGAATTTTCCGGAAACGGTTGAAAACATTCGCAAAAAGTGGAAAATTAAAGATGGCGGAAATTTATACTGTTTTTTCACAACTGATGTAAATAATACTAAAATAGTTTTACTTTGCGGCAAATTACAATAGACCATGAATAAACAGATAGTTATAGTTTTATTTCTTTTTGCCACCCTATGTGCATTTTCTCAAAAGCCTTGCGAAATAGAAACCAACGTTACAGATAGTTTAGGCACTTATAAATCGACCAAACAATTCATTGTTTTTGAGAGAAGTTTTGCAGGAAATTCAACAGATATATTTTTTTCTTTATCAAGCAACAATGGCGTTTTAAGCCTTGAGGCACAACTATTAAAAAGAAGCAGCGGATTTATAAATGCCAATTGTTTTGATGCCAATTCACGTATTTATTTGCAATTAAACAATGGTAAAATTGTGACTTTGCTCTATGTTGGAAATGATACTTGTGGCACATTAATTCAAAATGAAAATAGTCCAAATAGCAGGATTATGACAGGTTCATTTGTATTTTCAAAAGAAAATTATGAAGAGTTGAAAGTTTCGCCTGTTACGTTTATGAGAATAAAATTTGCCGGAGAAACGATTGATTATCCTTTTAGATCAGAATTTACGGCTGAGCTGGACAAAAAAACTTATCAACCTGAAAACTACTTTATGAACTATTTGAATTGTATTGAAAATTAATCCGCACAGCGCCATTTTCGGTTAGAAACTTCGTCATTATTGCTGCCGTTTAAATTATAATGCCACCATTCAGATTCGAAAATTTTAAAGTTATTTTGTAACATTATCTCTTTTAAAAACTTTCTGTTGGCCAATATTTCATCCGATAAATTTTGGTAATTATGGCTAGCTTCTTCACCAAAAAAATCAAACTTGGTTCCCATATTGACTTCCACACCTAACGAGTCTACTAAAGAAATATCGACTGCTCCGCCACGATTATGAATAGAACCTTTTTTTGGATTGGCCACAAAATTAGCATCAGGAACAAGTTGGAACATTTTTTTCTGAATCGCTTTTGGTCTATAGCAATCGTATAATTTTATTCTAAATCCTTGTTGTAAAAAAGTTTTATTGGCTTCGAGTAATGACTTCACTGTTTTTACTCTCAAGAAACATTCAGCACATGGATATACTTTTTCCTTTAGGAAATTATCATTAGTGGCATATTTCATATCAAACACAAAATCGTTGCTGTAATTTTTAAGATTCACGTAAGCATTGCTATCAACTTCTTTGGTGATATCCAACAAAACCTTTGATTTCTTTGAGTCAAGATAAGTTGATTTGCAAGACACGAGCGTAAGGGAACTAGTAAAGCAAAACAATAGCGGTATACCAAATAAAATAATTGTCTTTTTCATAATTTTAAATTTCATCGCTTGTGAAAGTAGTAAAACTTTTCTTTTTAAATGGTCTGATGATTAATCGTCCTTCGCGGTCAAAACGAATATAATTATATACCCAATTAAGGAAAACAACTGCTCTATTTTTGAAGCCAATTAATGAAAACAAATGTACAAACATCCATACAAACCATGCAAAAATGCCGCTGAAATGATAATTTGGCAAATCGACGACTGCTAGGTTTCTTCCAATAGTTGCCATCGAACCTTTATTATTATATTCAAAGGGTATCATGCCTTTTTTTTGGATTAACCTAATCAAATTTTCACCTAATAATTTACCTTGTTGAATTGCTGGTTGCGCCATCATTGGATGACCCTGCGGATATTTATCGGTTTCCATTGAACAAATATCGCCAATAGCAAATATATTTTCATATCCAACTACCTGATTGAAGCGATTAACTCGTATTCGTTCTACTTTTTCAATCAAAGATTTAGGATCTAATCCTATTATTTTAACTCCCTGAACACCGGCTGTCCAAATTACAGTGGCCGAGTCAAAAGTCAAATTGGTGTTAGTGGTAATAGTTCTACCATCATAATTGGTCACTCGCACATTTTTCCAAATTTTCACTCCTAAATCCAATAGAAATTTTTCTGCCTCTTTGGAAGATTTCTCACTCATAGTATTTAAAATTCTTTCGTCACTTTGAATGAGGTTAATTTCCATTTTATCAATGTTTAAATCCGGATAATCTTTTTGAAGAATGGCTTTTTTCATTTCAGCCAAAGCTCCGGCCAGCTCAACACCTGTTGGACCAGCGCCAACTAAGACAAAATTGATTAATGTATTTCTATCGGCTTCATTTGTTGTTAAAACCGCTTGTTCAAAGTTTTCCAAAATCAAACTTCGAATATTCAAAGATTGCGGAATAGTTTTCATTGACATCGAATTGCGTTCAATTTCTTTATTGCCAAAATAATTGGTTTTAGAACCAGTAGCAATGACTAAATAATCATAATGCAAATCACCTATTTCTGTAATTATCTTTTGATTTTTGGTATCAATCTCTTTAAACGAAGTCATTCTAAAATAAAAATCTTCATATTCCTGAATGACTTTACGAATTGGATAGGCTATGGAACCCGCTTCTAATCCACCAGTGGCAACTTGGTATAATAAAGGTTGAAAAGTATGGTAATTGTGTTTGTCAATAAGTACTACCTGAACATCCTTATTCCTAAGTTTTTTGGAAATTGCAATTCCGGCAAAGCCGCCACCAATAATTACAACACGAGGTTTTTTTGAGGCTGGAATGTTCATTTGGATTTAATTAATTTTCATCTCGAAAAGCAACATCGCCTTTCCATTTCATAAAACCACCTTCCAGATTATAAGTTGTTTCAAACCCATTTTGGTTCATTATAGCGCAAGCTTGAGCACTTCTTCCACCCGATTTGCAATAGACATAATAGTTTTTGGATTTGTCTAATTCGTCTAATTTATATAGAAATCCCTGTCCTTTATATATGTCGTTTAAAACAGCATTAGGAATAATCCCTTCATTCCATTCATCTTCTGTTCTTACATCTAGGACAACGGCATTAGGATCGTTTTCTAATTTCGTTTTCCAGTCTTCTTGTGATAAATCCATCTTATATTTTTTAATAACAAAGATACTTCATTGTTAATTTAAATCCCATTGATAAAACACAAACTTCTACTCTATTTAAATTAACAAAAAAATAACAAATATTTGTATATACAAATGAGATTAACCAATACCTTTGTACCTACAAATATTGTACGGGTAATTATGAAAATAGAAGACGTAATAAAATCGACAGTAACTATGGATGACGTCAAAAAAATCATCCTCAATATTATGTATACGCAAAACGTAATCAGCGATAAATTTTCTGAAATAATGAGACCTTTTGATTTATCGAGTGAACAATATAATGTTCTGAGAATACTTCGTGGTCAAAAAGGGTGTCCAGCAAATATGTGTATCATTCAGGAACGAATGTTAGCCAAAAATAGCAACACTACCCGACTGATAGACAAATTGCTTCTCAAAAATTTTGTTACCCGTGAAGTGTGCCCTGATAACAGAAGAAAAATTGAAGTTTTGATTACACAAAAAGGATTAAATGTTTTAAATGAATTAGATCCTCTAGTACTAGAACACGAACAGCTTTTTGCTAAAAACCTAACGCAATCCGAGTTAGAACAATTGAATACCTTACTAGAAAAATATAGAACCATTAATTAATAACTGACTATGAGCAATTTTATTACAAACGCTAATTGGCGTTATGCAACCAAAAAATTTGATACTACAAAGAAAGTATCCAAAGAAGATTTAGAAACTTTAAAAGAAGCCATTCGATTATCTGCTTCTTCTTTCGGCTTACAACCATATAGAGTTTTAATTATTGATAATCCAGAATTAAGAGCAAAATTACAACCTGCAGCTTGGGGTCAATCACAAATAGTTGATGCGTCACAATTGATTGTATTTGCTAACATAACCAATTTTGGAGAAACTGAAATTGATTTAAGTATAGCCAATACAACTAAAACAAGAGGATTGCCTGCCGATGCATTAAAAGGATATGGTGACTTTATGAAATCTAAAATAGTTGCACTACCAGAAGATGTTAGAAATACTTGGGCATCAAAACAAACGTATTTAGCCCTCGGAAATTTAATGAACGCCGCATCCGAATTAAAAATTGACGTTACACCAATGGAAGGTTTTGAACCTGCTCAAGTTAATGAAATTCTAGGTTTAGGAAAACTTGGACTTAACGCAACTTTACTAGCAACTATTGGATACCGTCACAAAGAAGACGCTACTCAGCATTATGCAAAAGTGCGCAAATCAAACGAAGAATTATTTATCAATTTATAATCAATCCTTAATAGTAAAAACAATGAAAAATTTAAAGACAATCGCAATCGCATTAGTACTAGCTTTTGGAACAACAGTAGCTACAGCACAAAGTAAAAAAGTTAATGTAGAAAAAAGCACCATTAATTGGAATGCGAAAAAAGTAACCGGAGAACATTCAGGAACTGTTAATCTACAAGATGGAGTTTTAATTTTCAAAAATGGAAAAGTTGCCGGTGGGAATTTCACCGTAAACAT
>CALQCV020000138.1 GCA_943329165.2 Candidatus Nitrotoga sp. CP45
AAAGTTTGAAAGGTATTTGCCTACATTTTCAGCAACCGTTATAAAAGGCATTAAATCAAAATCTTGTGCCAGATATTTCATGAAATCCATTCCGGGAATCAAATTGTATTTGGGCCCTAATATTTCTATGTCATTCCAAAATAATTGCCCTTGATCTATATCATACAATCCATAAATAAGCTTAAGTAATGTACTTTTTCCGCAACCACTTTCGCCAATAATGACAAGATTTTTTCCTTTTTCTAGCGAAAAATCAATATTGTTTAGGGTAGTAGTATCCAAATAGGAAAAAGAAACATTCTTTACTTGCAGCATAGTTTTGAAATGAATGACAAACTTACGAAGATATTTAAAAAAATAAGAGCGAAACTTGTATACAAAGAATCGCTTTTATTAGCCTAAACAATAACAAATTTAAAATTATGCAATATATTTTTCGAATGACTTAGTGTCAATTCTTGCTTTTAAATCGTGCAGTAAATTATATAGTCCAAAAAAAGTTCTATTGATATATAAAAAATGTTTTGAACCCCTATTTCCATTCATTTTTCGCAATTGCGTATCTTTTGCAAACTCTTCTCCCATGATCGCAATTTTTCCAAAAAAGTCTTCATCAGAAAAATCAAAATAATCTTCGTGAAATGGTTTGGTAAACAAACTTAGTAACTCATGAAATATTTTGGTAAAATAAGCCAATTCATTTTTAGAATCATCTGCTCTTAAAATTTCTAATTCGTATAATTTTTCGAGAAACAATTTCGGGTTATCAATAACTTCCGGTCTTGCCAATTCGAAATAGGGAACATAAAATTCGTCAGGAACATGCTTCATACATCCAAAATCAATGGCTACCAAATTACTATTGGCATCAATCAAAAAATTTCCAGGATGCGGATCCGCGTGCACTTGCTTTAAATGATGCATTTGGTACATATAAAAATCCCATAAAGCTTGACCAATTTTGTCCCCTTTAATTCTGTCTTCATTGTGCGAGGTAAACTCCGAAAGATGCTCGCCTTCTATCCATTCCATGGTTAAAATCTTTTCTGAAGATAATTCTGGATAATATTTTGGGAAACGCAATTGCTCAATTTTGCTGCACAAAGAAGAAACTTCCAGACTTTGCTTTAATTCCAGAACATAGTCGGTTTCTTCTAATAGTTTGTCTTCTACTTCTTTGAAATACTTCTCAGAATCTTTTCCTTTCAGATTAAACATTCTTGTAGCAAAAGGCTTTACCAAAGCTAAATCAGAACTTATACTATCCGACACTCCCGGATATTGGATTTTCACAGCAAAATTTTTCCCATCCTTGGTTGCTTTGTGTACCTGACCGATACTCGCCGCATTCGTGGCATCCGGGGTGAAGGTGTCGAATAAAGCTTCGGGATATTTCCCTAAATATTTTTTAAATGTTTTTCGAACCAATGGGGCAGACAATGGTGGCACTGAAAATTGCGACAACGAAAATTTATCGACATATGCTTGCGGCATAATGCTTTTATCCATGCTAAGCATTTGGGCTACTTTCAAGGCACTTCCCTTCAGGTTTTTCAAACCATCGTAGATATCCTCGGCATTATTTTCGTTTAGTTTGTCTCGATTTAAAGTAGGGTTAACCATTTTTTCGCCATAATAGGCAACATAGTTTCCTCCGACTTTAATTCCAGTTCTGACTAATTGCCCAGCGCGTTCAAATTTTCCTGTTGGAATTTTATCTAATGTTTTCATTTATGCTGAATTTATTTCAGGATTATCGCATTTTTTCTTTCCAAAGGAATTTTCCCAAATCGAATAAACTTTCTAAAGGCTTTGTATCTAGTAAGTCAACAACAGTATTTACTGATTTCTCAATAAGAACATCTGTTTTTTCAAAACCTTTTGATGCATCATCCATCCAAAATTTCAATAAAAACAAGAACTGAATCCATGCGCCTTCAGAAAAAACGGGTTCGGTTACTTTCGCTACTTTTCCGAATTGCTCTGAGGTTTGCGACTTTACTGTAGTTATGATATACTCTTTAAAATGGTTTCGAAAAGTGGCCATACTTCTTAAATTCTTTAGCCCTTCCTTATTTTCTTTAAGAGAAAACAGTATATAACTTCTGTTGAGCGTAAGTATTTCAAACAACGTAAAATATAAGGTAAGTAATTTATTCTTATCGGAATAGGTTTCAAAAGCTGGTTCCTTTTCAATAGTGACTTTTGCATTTTCAAAAAACTTTACCCATATATCTTTCTTAAGTGCATCAAGCGAACCAAAAAAAGAGTAGAAATCACTTTCTTCTATATCGTGCTTCTTGCAAAAAACATAGACGTTTTTAGGTGCGTCATTCATTTCTAAAACATCATTCATATACAATGAAACGATCTCAAGGTCATTCCACTGTTTTTTCTTTGTTTTTGGAGTTTTTGTAGTTGCCATAGTATTTTTATTTAATGGACGGTAAAGTTACAAACTGTTTAACTATTAATAATAAAACTTAAACAAAAAGTTTTGTTAAATATTGTTCAAAAAAAACGTCCACTTATAATGGACGCTTTTTGAATATTTTATCAACCAGAATTATTTCCTGGCTTCCTTCTGTGCGTCTTGCACCATTTTATCATTAGCCGTAATGGCAAACTCAACTCTTCGGTTTTGGCTTCTTCCTTCTGCAGTATCATTACTTGCTATTGGATCAGCAATTCCTAAACCAGTAATAGTGAAACGAGAAGAACTAATTCCTTTTCCAGCTAAATAATTTTTAACCGAAGCCGCTCTTTGTTGGGAAAGCGTTAGATTATATTCCGCTGAACCTGTGCTATCTGTATAACCATAAATTTGAATGTTAGTATCAGGATATTGATTAAAAACAGGAATTAATTTATCTAAATTAGATTTAGCAGTAGTCGTTAAAGTAGATTTATTAGTATCAAAACGAACTGAATTCTCACCTAATACTAATTTAATCCCTTCTCCCACTCTTTCCACTTGTGCACCAGGCAAAGCCGTTTCTATTTCACGAGCTTGTTTGTCCATTTTGTTCCCAATTACACCACCGGCCACTCCACCAATAACACCCCCAAGAACAGCACCAAGTGCGCCATTTCCACCTTTACCAATATTATTACCTAAAATTCCGCCGATAACGGCACCTCCAACAGCGCCAATAGCAACGCCACGTTGTGTTTTATTTGTATTCTTTACAGCTTCACAACCTGTGAAAAAACTTCCTAAAAGGATCAGACTTGCTAGCGCGACTATTTTTATATTTTTCATAATAATTTTATAATTTAATTTCTACTAAACTGGTAAACTACAGCTGTTGCTTTTCCAACAACATCAATCTGGTCAATAAGTTGGAAAGAATTGCCTGTTAAATTGGCAACTTTTAAGACATAGCCATCTTTAACCTTTCTTGCTTTCGACTCATCTAAGATTTTCAGAATAAATTGACCCTCATTATTGACAAACCAAGTAATTGGTGTGCTATATGCTGCACATTTTGAGCTGTTAAGTGAGAAGTTTCCCTTGTTGTTGTTTGAAACAAATTTCCATGTACTTCCAACAAAGCATTGCGAATCAGCCAACTCAAAAGAGTTCACTTTCATCATGCTTGAATTAGGATAAGTAACAGAGGTAACAGTCCAATTTCCTTTCATCGCAACCTGTGTTTTAGAATCTAGTTTGGTGTCAGTAGCCGATTTTGATTTACAAGATAAAATCAAAATTGCTAAAAGACTTATTAAAATAATTTTTTTCATTCCTATTAAAATTTATATTTACTGATTACAAATATACGCCGATTTTTAATTTAGAATTTACATTTTACTACAGAATTGTTACAGAATTACTGTAGAATTGTTACTACGTCAATTTGTCATAAACAAAACAATTGGTATTAGTTTTGACTGGACAGAATGCAAAATCGTTTAACCCGCTTGCCGGCTGGCTGGCATAAAAAAATATAAATATGACAACAGGAAAAATTAATGTATCCGTAGAAAACATCTTTCCACTGATAAAGAAGTTTTTGTACAATGACCACGAAATTTTCTTGCGTGAATTAGTATCAAATGCAACCGACGCAACATTAAAATTAAAGCATTTATCAAGTATTGGTGAAGCCAAAGTCGAATATGGCAACCCAATAATTGAAGTCAAAATTGACAAAGAAGGCAAAAAACTACACTTAATCGACCAAGGTTTAGGAATGACCTCTGAAGAAGTTGAGAAATACATCAACCAAATCGCTTTCTCCGGTGCAGAAGAGTTTCTAGAAAAATATAAAGACTCTGCCAAAGATTCAGGAATCATTGGTCACTTTGGTCTTGGATTTTATTCCGCATTTATGGTAGCTTCGAAAGTGGAAATTATCACCAAATCATTTAAAGACGAACCAGCAGCACATTGGACATGTGACGGAAGTCCTGAATTTACTTTAGTTCCATCTGACAAAACGGAAAGAGGAACTGAAATTATCCTTCACATTGCGGAAGATTCTTTAGAATTTTTAGAAGATTTTAAAATCCGTGAATTGTTGACCAAGTATAACAAGTTCATGCCAATTCCAATCAAATTCGGAACAAGAACTGAAAAAATTGAGCAAAAAAAGGGAGAATCTGTTTCCGAAGAAGACAAAGATAATATTTTCACTGAAGTGGAAGTTGATAACATTATCAACAATCCCAATCCAGCATGGACCAAACAACCAGTTGATTTGAACGATGAAGATTATAAGGAATTCTATCGCGAATTGTATCCAATGCAATTTGAAGATCCGTTATTTAATATTCATTTGAATGTCGATTATCCGTTCAACCTCACCGGTATTTTATATTTTCCAAAAATGTCTGCCGATTTGCAACTGCAAAAAGACAAAATCCAAATGTACCAAAACCAAGTCTTTGTTACTGATAACGTAGAAGGAATAGTCCCTGAGTTTTTAGGCATGCTAAAAGGTGTTATTGATTCACCGGATATTCCGTTGAACGTTTCGCGTTCGGGTTTACAAGCGGATAGTAATGTTAAAAAAATATCGAATTACATCACACGAAAAGTAGCTGATAAATTGAAATCCTTATTCACAGAAAACCGTGAAGACTTCGAGAAAAAATGGAATGATATCAAAATTGTATTGGAATACGGAATGCTTTCTGAACCAAAATTCTATGAAAAATCAGGAGATTTTATTTTGTATCCGACTGTTGATGACAAATATTACACTTTAGCCGAATTAAAAGAAGTGGTAACCGCAAACCAAACCGACAAAAACGGAAAATTGGTTGTCTTATATGCTTCCAATAAAGATGCACAACACGGTTATGTTGAAATAGCTAAAGAAAAAGGATACGAAGTGTTGCTATTAGATTCACCAATTGTTTCGCATTTAATTCAAAAATTGGAAAGCGATAATGAGAACCTGACATTTGTTCGTGTTGATTCTGACCATATAGACAAACTGATTCAGAAAGAGGAAACTCAGATTTCTAAATTATCAGAAGATGAGTCAACGCAATTGAAAACAGTTTTAGAAGAAATTGTACCAAAAGCAAATTACTCCGTTCAATTAGAACCAATGGACAGCACAGCAGCGCCATTTATCATCACGCAACCGGAATTCATGCGAAGAATGAAAGAAATGAGTCAATCTGGCGGCGGGGGAATGTTCGGTATGGGGAATTTCCCTGAAATGTACAATTTAGTCGTAAACACAAATTCTGAATTGGCTACAACTATTTTAAATACTTCTGACAAATCAG
>CALQCV020000139.1 GCA_943329165.2 Candidatus Nitrotoga sp. CP45
GGGGGAAAACGGTTATTTTTTCAGAAATCGTTAGACGTTATTTATCGCAATATAATAAAAAAGTTGTGGTGCTAACACATCGAATAGAGCTTTGTAAGCAAACTTCTAAAATGCTTAAAGGATTTGATGTAAAAAACAAAATTATCAACAGTAACATCAAAGAATTGCCCGACCAAGGTGAATATTCTTGTTTTGTGGCGATGGTTGAAACGCTTAAAAATCGTTTGAATGATGAGAAGTTACTTATTGACAATGTTGGTTTGGTCATTATTGATGAAGCACATTACAACTCGTTTCGAAAATTGCTGAGCTCGTTTAAGAAATCATTTATACTTGGCGTTACTGCGACACCTTTGAGTTCCAATATTAAGTTACCAATGCACCATAATTATAGTGAGCTCATCGTTGGTGATACGATTCAATCGCTCATAGACAAAGGTTTTTTAGCAAAGGCAACAACCTATAGTTATGACGTTGGATTAACCTCTTTGAAGGTTGGAATAAATGGTGATTATACCGTTAAATCGTCTGATGATTTGTATATGAATATGGTAATGCAAGAAAAATTATTGCATTCGTATACCGAAAAATCATTAGGAAAAAAGACTTTAATATTTAATAACGGTATCAATACCTCATTATATGTTTTCGAAACCTTTAGAGAAGCGGGTTATCCGATAAAACATTTGGACAATACAACATCTGTAGAAGACAGAAAAGATATTTTGCAATGGTTTAAAAAAACACCGAATGCGATTTTGACTTCTGTGGGAATCTTGACTACAGGATTTGATGAACCAACCGTTGAAAGCATTATATTGAATCGTGCCACAAAATCCCTGACGTTATATTTTCAAATGATCGGACGTGGTTCTAGAAAATTGCCTCATAAAGATAATTTTACGGTTATCGATTTAGGAAATAACGCTTTGCGATTTGGTTTATGGAATGATCCTGTTGATTGGCAGCATATTTTTAGATCACCCGAATATTATTTAGAAAATCTTAGAGATGATGCCGAAATTGAAAATAACTTTAAATATGTAATGCCAGATTCAATTAGAAAGATGTTTGCCAAAACAGCAGATATAACTATTGAAATTGAAGAAGAATTTAAAAAGGGCGTTGCTCAAAACTTGCGTTCCAAAGAAGTTTTAGAAAAATCAATTCTACAACATGCTACAATGTGTGTTGAAAATACAACCGAATTAGTTCAGGCAAGAATGCTTTCTAAGTTATTATCGGATGATATTGAAAGTCGCGTCAGACGATTTGTAAAATGTTTGGGTAAAACGAGTAAAAATTATCGCGAATGGCTTATTGAAGATTATAAATCTAAATTAACTTTAGCCATCGGAAATAAATTTAGAGAACTTAATTTTTAGGATTATAGCTTTATAAAAGGTAGTTTATAAAATTTTAAATCAGATAGTTAATGTAATAAATTTTTAATTTATTAACGTATATTATTTGCACTATAATTTATATTATGTAAAATAGAATATTCTCAAAGTACAATAGTTTACGATAGCATTTACTTTTCAAATGTTTTTAACAATCGCCTTCTTCTTCCGTAAAGCTTTACTATTTTTGTTTTTAATAAATTTACTATTTATTTATTAAAATAAAAACATGAGTAATTCTGTTGCCGAAAATATTGCCAACTTTTTAAAAGAATATTCACCTTTTAGTTATTTGAGTCATCAAGAACTGATTCAGGTTGCTACAAGTATTGGAGTTATTAATTTAGATAAGCATAAAGTTTTATTTCAAATCAATGATAAACTTCACGATAGTTTTTATGTGGTTGCTTCCGGTTTAATTAATCTTTCTGTAATTGCTGATGCTGAAGAAACACTATTAAACAAATGCCATGCTGGAGATGTTTTTGGTTTACGACCATTTTTTGCCAAAAACAATTATATGATGACCGCGAAAGCGCGGGAAGACAGCATTGTTTATGCAATTCCGATTGGCGTTTTTAAACCTTTTGTGGCTCAAAATCCTCAAGTTTTAGATTTCTTATTGGAAAGTTTTGCCACAAATACACGAAACCCTTTTGATAAAGAAAACCGAGGCAAACTCATTACTGATAACGTTTATACTGAAGGTCAACAAAATGAAATACAGTATTTTCAGTCTTTAGCTTATAATAAAACACCTTTAAAAGTCAGTGTTTCAGCTATTGTAAAAGATACGGCACAATTGATGACCGAAAACCTTACTGACAGTGTGGTTGTAACCGATCAAAGCCATCCTATTGGAATTGTTACCGATACTGATTTTCGATCTAAAATTGCTAATGGTAGGTTTCCGCTTATTGCCACTATTGATAAAATAATGTCTTCTCCAGTAATAACCGTTCCCGAAAATGTTTCTGTGGCCGAAGCGCAACTCTTGATGCTGAAAAATAATGTGAGTCATTTATGCGTAACTGTAGATGGTTCTGATAAATCTGAGGTTAAAGGAGTAATTTCCGAACACGATTTAATTGTAGCTCAAGCTAATAATCCCGGTGTTTTGATTAAGGAAATAAAGCGTTCTCTTTCACCTAAAGAACTAAAATTAGTCAGAGAAAAACTAACCGATGTAATACAATCGTCCATTGCCAAAAATATTCCTTTACCGCATATTTATAATATTTCGGGTGAAATTATTACAGCCATTATAAAACGTTCAATAGAATTATCTATCCTCGATTTGGGTTCGCCTCCAGCCCGATTTGCATGGTTTAGCATTGGTAGTCAGGGAAGAAAAGAGCAATTTTTGTTGACCGATCAAGATAGTTTTTTAGTATTTGAAGATGTTGCTGTAGAAAAATATAGAGATGTTAAAGATTACTTTTTAAAATTAGCAAAAAGAGCTACTGCAATATTGGAAAAAGTAGGTTATGATTTTTGCCCAAATGGTCATATGGCAAGTAATATGCTCTGGTGTAAATCGATGTCAGATTGGATTAAACAATATAATAACTGGATGAAAACTCCGGGCGAAAAGTCAAATGACATCAGTAGTATATTTTTTGATTACGAGCTTGTTTTTGGTGAAGGAAAAATTGAAGATACTTTGGATGATTTGATTTTAAAGAATACTAAAAACAACGCTTTATTCTTCGATTATCTTGGAAATGATGCCTTGCGGAAAAATGCACCACTAAACTTTTTTAAGAAGTTTAATCTCGAAGAAGAAGGTAATAATAAAGGCAAATTCGATATAAAAAATAGAGCTATCATGCCATTAGTTGATGGAGCTCGACTATTTGCTATAAGTTTGAATTTGAAAGGAATTAATAATACCTATTTAAGATTTAAACAGCTGGCAATTGTAGATCCTAAATTTTCTGAAATCTATTTAAATTGTGCAGATGCATTTTTAATTTTATCAAAATTCAGAACACTTGAAGGACTAAAAGATGATACTAAAGGCGATTATATCAATGTAGAAGAGCTTACAAAAGTGGATAAAGAAAAATTAAAAAATGCATTGGTTCCTATGAAAGAATTGGAAGAATTGATAAAAGATAAATTTCAATTAACTCAATTTTCATAATATGATAGATTGGATAAAAAATATCAATAAAGAATACCCTGATTTCTGGAAATCGTATTTAGCTAAGTTTGAAACTAAATCCAATAGATATGTGGTTTTAAGCACTGAAACTACTGGTTTAAATCCAAAAAAAGACGTCATTTTATCTTTTGGAGCCGTTGCTGTTGTGAATGATGTTATCCGAATTGGTGATAATTTTGAAGTGGTGATTCTGCAATACAAATACCTTCACGAAAATGGATTGTCGAATGAGTTTCTAATAGAAAGCAAACTTGCGAAACTTGCGGAGCCTCAAGCTATACAAGCCTTAGTGGATTATATTGGAAATGCTGTTTTAGTTGGGCACCGAATCCATTTTGATATAGTAATGATTAATGATGTGCTGGAGAAAATGGATTGTGGAAAATTAAAAAATGAAGCATTAGATGTCGAAATAATGCATCAGAAGTTATTGGATATCACAAATAAATCTTTTTCACTGGAAGATTTAGTGAAGCATTACAAACTTCCTTTAAATGAAAGAAATTCGGCTTCAGATGATGCCTATTCTATCTCATTATTATTTGTGAAATTAAAGGTTCGATTAGGCTTTAAATAAAAAACCCACTCTACTAGACTGCCCCCAAAAAGTTAGACACTATTTGGGGGTATTTTTATGGAAAGAAAAGTCAGATATGATTATGCGTTTAAACTTGAATGCGTAAAACTAGTATTAGAAAAACATTATTCTTGCAATTATGTCTCTAATCAAAAAGGTCTAAATGAATCTAATATTCGTAAATGGGTTGGATTTTATAGGCAGTATGGTAGCATTGGTTTGCTGCCAAGAAAAAACCAGAGTTATTCTGTTATTTTTAAATTGAAAGTATTAAAAGCAATTGATAAAGATTTAATGTCTTTAAGAGAATCAAGCATAAAATTTAACATCCCTGATCCTGGTATTATTGTTAAATGGAAAAAAGATTTTGCTAATTTTGGTCTAGAAGGCTTAGAGCCAAAAACCAGAGGCAGACCAATATTTATGGACACCAATAAACGAAAAAAGCGAAAATCAGACAAACCCCTAACAAGAGAAGAAGAACTTCTTCTAGAGATTGAAGCCTTGCGTTGTGAGAACGAATTGCTAAAAAAGTTGCAAGCCTTAATTCAAGCAGAAGAGAAAGCCAGAAAGCGCAAGCCATAATGGAATTAAGGCATAAGTTTGATTTGAATTTACTCTTAAATCAAACCAATATGGCACGGAGTAATTTTTATTATCATCAAAAAAAGGTTAAATCAGCCGATAAATATCAAGTGATAAAAGAGTTAATAAAATCCATTTTTCATAAACATAAAGGTCGTTATGGATACAGACGAATTACAGACGAACTCAATAGTAAAGCAATAATTATCAACCATAAAACCGTTTTAAGATTAATGAAACTATTAGGCCTAAAAAGTTTAATTAGAGTCAAAAAATATAAATCATACAAAGGAGAACAGGGTAAAATTGCGCCAAATATTCTAGCCAGAAAATTTAAGGCAACCGCACCAAATCAAAAGTGGGCAACCGATATAACCGAGTTTAATGTCTCTGGCCAAAAATTGTATTTATCGCCGATTATTGATTTATTTAATCAAGAAATAATTAGCTATGAACTCACAGAACGGCCAGTGTTTAATCAAGTTGTAATAATGTTAAATAAAGCTTTTAAGAAAATACCAAACAATACAAACTTAATCCTACATTCAGATCAAGGCTGGCAATATCAAATGAAAAAATATCAAAATCAGTTGAAAGAAAAAGGTATAATACAAAGTATGTCTAGAAAAGGAAATTGTCTAGATAATGCAATTATTGAAAATTTCTTCGGAATATTAAAATCAGAATTGTTTTATCTAAAAAAATACACCTCAATAGACCAATTAAAAATGGAAATCAAAGAATACATAAACTATTACAATAACGAGAGAAGCAAGTCCAATTTAAACAAAATGAGCCCGATAAAATATCGAGCTCATTATTATCAAAATTAATTATAAATTTGTCCAAACTTTTGGGTTCAGTCTACTTTAACTCAGGATTTTAATTCAAACTATATTTATTTTTTTTATGATAAAGCAGCTTTAACTTGGTCAGCAGCTTCTTGAAATTGCACTGCTGATAAAATTGGCATTCCGGAGTTATCAATTAATTCTTTTGCGATTTCA
>CALQCV020000140.1 GCA_943329165.2 Candidatus Nitrotoga sp. CP45
AGTGTTGGTTTATCGTTAAGCGATAAATGGTTTGTGAAGCGTAAATTCGACTAAAACTAATAATTATGAAGGCAATTATTTTTATACTTAGTGTTTTGTTTATTACAAATAACAATGCTCAAAAGTTTGATTTTACTTCAAAAATATCGGAATATCAAGCCTTTTTTAACGCAAATAAAATTGCTAAATCTTATACTGTTTGGAGTGATGTTAGCAAAAATTGCCCTAAAGAAAACGAAGTAATTTATACTGACGGAATTCAAATTCTTCAACACAAAATTGACACTGCGGCTTTAGCCGAAGAAAAAGTAAAGCTTGTTCGCGATGTTCTGATATTGTATGACCAATACAATAAAAATTATCCTCTTTCAACGCCTGATTTTGAAGTAGCTAAAGCTGTCTATTATTTAGCAATACAAACTGCACGAAAAGCAGGAATTGCTGAGCCAAGATTAAAGCCAGCCGCTGATAAAATAGAAAAAAAGCTAGAAGCCAAATCGGTAACAGCAGCTGAAATTTCCAAGGCAAAAATGAATGGAAAATCGGTAAGCATTGGTTCTTGGATTAATGAAACCATTATTTTTCCTGCCAAATCATGATGCATTCTACTAGAAATAGTGTCCCTTTTATTCTCTCAATCCTTTTTTGCTTTCTTATAACTGGCTGTGAAAGTAACTTTCGCGAAGTTCAAAAAATGGGTTTTGCCGAATTTTCACCAAGTGGTGATGCGGAAGGTATTAATCTTAAATACACCGATTCCGGGAGAATCACTGCTAATTTGATAAGCCCAAAAATGTTGGATTATGCCACTGTAGAATTTCCGTTTACCGAATTCCCAAAAGGCATACATTTAACCCTATTTGATAAAAATGGTAAAGAAACGTATATAGATGCCAAATATGCTGTCTCTCACGCCGACACTAAAATAATAGATTTGCAGAACGACGTAAAAATATCTAATCAAAATGGCGAATTGCTCGAAACAGAGCAATTGTATTACGACCAGAAAAACGAATGGTTTTTTACCGAAAAAAAGTTTAAATTTACTTCCTCAAAAGGAGTTTCCTATGGCGAGGGAATTGATTTTAGTAAAGATTTCAAAAAAGTTAACTCACAAAAAATATCTGGAGAAATCCAATCATCAGAATAACTATGAACTATTTAAAATTTACCCAATACGCGTATTTACTTGCCGGAATCCTTTTTATTATTGACGCATTTGCAAAATGGCAATCACAAGAAAACTTTACCATTAGCGCTATATTTGCTGCTGTTTGTGTTTTTCTTTTTTTCTTTAGAAGAAAGTTTGCCAAAAAATTTGACGATCACAACAAAAAACCCTAATTCATGGAAATCGGAATAATCATTCTATGCTTGATACTTTCCGCTTTTTTCTCTGGAATGGAAATCGCCTTTGTTTCTTCCAACAAAATTTATCTTGAAATTGAAAAAAAACAAGACGATTTTATTTCTAAAATCCTAACCAAACTTACCAAAAAACCATCCAAATTTATCGCCACAATGCTAGTGGGCAATAATATTTCAATGGTTATTTACGGGTTTTTTATGGGCGATTTATTGATGCGCTGGTTTGTAACACTTGAATTTAACTTCACCGATTTTTCTAATTTATTACTACAAACCACACTTTCAACGCTCATCGTTTTAATGACATCCGAGTTTTTACCAAAAGTGTTTTTTCAAATCTATGCTAATAGCTTTATCAAATTCTTTGCCTTGCCGGCTTATTTTTTCTACAGACTTTTTTATTATATTTCTTCATTTCTGATTTGGATTTCAGATTATGTTCTGCGAAAATTTTTTAAAACCGAGGGCGATCAAATCAATTTGTCTTTTAGTAAAGTAGAACTTGGAAATTACATTTCGGAACAAATGAATGCCTTGCAAGATCACGAAACCGTAGATTCAGAAATTCAAATTTTTCAAAATGCTTTAGAATTTTCTGGAGTGAAAGCTCGAGAAATTATGACGCCAAGAACAGAACTCGTTGCCGTTGATTTGCACAGTTCTATAGCAGATTTGAGAGAGCTTTTTATAGAAACCGGATATTCTAAAATTCTAGTTTATACTAATACGCTGGACGATATTGTGGGCTATATACATTCGTTTGAACTTTTCAAAAAACCACGAAGTGTCAAATCGATTATGATTCCTGTCGAATTTGTTCCCGAGACCATTTTCATAAAAGATGCTATGAATTTGTTGACCAAAAAACGAAAAAGTATTGCCGTAATTTTAGACGAATACGGTGGAACTTCGGGTATAGTAACTATCGAAGATATTGTAGAAGAACTGTTTGGTGAAATTGAAGACGAACACGATTCCGATGAAGAATTGATGGAAAATAAAGTAGACGATTCAAATTATTTTTTTTCAACTCGTTTGGATGTCCAGTATTTAAACGAAACTTATAAGTTGAATATTCCTGAGAGTGATTCATATGAAACTTTGGGTGGATTTATTGTTGATTTTTCCAAAGAAATTCCAATAAAAGGTGCTCAAATAACCATCGGAAACTTTCTATTTGTCATTGAAGAAGCAACTAATAAGAAAATCGAGTTAGTAAAAATGACGGTATTGGATTAATTTCTGAAAAAAAATCGAAAATTAAATGAAATTATGACCCTGTGAGTATTATTATTTAACATATAATTGTATTTTCGCAAACTGAATTAAAAATTAACAAAAATAGAAATGGCAGTTTTATCAAAAATTAGAAATCGTTCGGGCTTACTTTTATTAGCGATAGGTTTTGCTTTATTGGCTTTTGTTGTACAAGATGTATTTACAAAAGGTTTCAACAGTGTGTCTACAGACGTAGGAAGTGTGAATGGAAAAGATATTTCTTTTGACGAGTTCAAAATAAAGGTTGCAAACACGGAGAAAAATTCTCAAAATCAAGGGCAAAATATGACTTCGATGCAAGCATCAAACCAAGTTTGGAATCAAGAAGTTCAAGTGGCGCTGCTTAACGCTGAATTTGAAAAATTAGGAATCCGCGTTGGCGAAAAACATATTATTGAAGCATTCAAATCTGATCCAAACATTGGTCAGAACCAGATGTTTTTAAATGCAGCTGGAAAATTTGACTTAAACAAGTTTAAGGATTATTTTAAAGAAGTTCCAAACGGAATCCAAATGTTGAAAGATCAGGAAAAAAATGCTGAGTTAAGAGCGAAGTATGAAATTTACAATTCATTGATAAAAGGCGGAATGTATGCTACTCAAGCAGAAGGGAAATTCAAATACGAGGCAGAATTAAATAAAGTGAGTTTTGATTTTGTGATGGTTCCGTTTTCTTCAATTAAAGACAGTGATGTAAAAGTAACCGATGAGGAAATCACTACATACATGAAAACAAAAGAGAAAAAATTCAAATCAGAGGAATCTCGTGAGTTGGATTATGTTTTGATTTCAGAAAAACCATCTGCTACTGACGAAGCTGAGATAAAGAAAAATGTTGACGCTTTATTGTTACCAAGTGTACGTTACAATAAAGAAACAGGTAAAAACGATACTATTCAAGGATTCAGATCAGTAACGGATAACGCTGACTTTGTAAACGCAAATTCTGATATTCCGTTTGACTCAAGCTATGTATCAAAACAAGATTTACCAGCTGCAGTTGCAGAACAATTATTTAATTTACCAGCAGGCGAAATTTACGGACCATATATGCGTGATAATTACTATTGTTTATCAAAAGGATTAGGCAGAAAAGCAGGAGCGAAAGCAAAAGCAAGTCACATTTTAATAAGCTGGGAAGGAACAAAGGTTCCCAACAAAAAAGAAAAAAGAACCAAAGAACAAGCCAAAGCTAAAGCTGATGGTTTATTAGCACAGGCGCAGGCAAACGCAGGAATGTTTATGATGTTAGCCATGTCTAACTCTGATGATTCATCTGCTCAGCAAGGTGGTGATTTAGGATTTTTTGGTCCAGGCCAAATGGTTAAACCATTTAATGATTTTGCTTTCAATAATCCTATCGGAAAAATTGGTTTAGTTGAAACAGAATTTGGTTACCATATTATCCAAGTAACTGATAAGCAAGATGCCGTGAAATTGGCAACTATTGCTCAAAAAATTGAGCCGTCGGAAGCTACTAATGATAAAATCTACACACAAGCAACCAAATTTGAAATGGATGCTGCAAATAAAGATTTTGCTGCCTTAGTTAAAGAAGCGAAACTAACTGCAATTCCAGCGGTAAGAGTAAAAGCAATCGATGAGAACTTTGGCTCCATGAGTAACCAAAGACAAATTGTTAAATGGGCTTTTGAAGGCGATACTAAGATTGGTAGTGTGAAACGATTTGAAATCGTAAATGTTGGTCACGTTATTGCCAAATTAAAAAGCATTGCTGCAAAAGGATTAATGACAATTGAAGAAGCAAGACCTCAAGTCGAGCCAATATTGAAAAACAAAAAGAAAGCGGTAAAAATTGAAGCAGCCATGAAAGGTGCTTCTTTAGCAGCTATCGCGGCTACCAGTAAAGTTGCTGTTATGAACGCTGTTGATTTAACCGTTGAGAGTCCAAATGTTCCTGGTGCTGGTTTTGAGCCAAAAGTAGTTGGAATGGCATTTACATCTAAAGCAGGTGTGGTTTCAAAACCAATTGAAGGAAATTCAGGAGTATTTGTATTTGCTACTAAAGTGGTTACTAAAGCACCAGCAATTCAGAAATATGATGATTATACTGCTAAAGTAAAACAGCAGGCTGTTGGAAATTCAGGAAGATTTATGCAAGCGTTGAAAGAGGATGCTGATATCGTTGATAACAGAGCTAATTTTTACTAGCTAGCAATCGAAATTAAATATAAACCCCGACTCGAAAATAACGAGACGGGGTTTTTTTATAGTATCATTTCACTATACGGAATCACAATTTCAAAACCTTTTTCTTTGAAATACTCGGTTGGGTTTTCTTTAGAGATACTCATTACAAAATCGCCACCCCAAGCACCAAGGCTTTTTATCACACCATCAAAATCGGGAAACAATGCTTCTTTAACGGTTGGTAATTCTAAAATGTTACTCAATTCAATTTCGTGATTATGTACGGCGTTGCCAAATTCTTTTATAGTTGTAGATTCGATTACTTTTTTTGTGATAGAATTTATTGTTGTGATTGCATGTTGCATATTTCCCTTTTTGCCATAATATGACGCAATCGCAGCTTTACTATTTTGTTTTTTATTGAGATAAACAAAATAGATATTGTTTGTAAAATCAGGTTTGAAATTTACTTTTTCTACCACTGGTTTCTCATTGAGCACTTGATATTGTATTGGACTGTCATTTTGAGCGCAGGCAATATCGTAGCCGCTACCTCCAAAACTTCTTATTAGTAGCTCAAAAGCGTCAATTTCGAACCATTGCGCAATGTTATTGATTAAAGTAGAAGAAGTTCCCAAACCCCAAAATTTTGGAAAAGTCAATTCGGTTCTGATTGTATATCCTTTTGACTTTGTAATTAATTCAGGATTCATTGTAAAAGCCACGTGTAAAATCTCGACTAAAGTGTTTTTGATATTGTTGGCATCATCAAAAAGCTCTTTTCTAATAATAGATGAAAACGGAATAGTATCCTCAAACCAAAAACTTCCATCGCTGTCAAAACTTTTCCAATGTATGATATGCCCTTCGGCTTCTTCAACGATTAAATTTTGTCCAAACTTTGTAGGCAACGCAAAAGCTTTGGCACCATCAAG
>CALQCV020000141.1 GCA_943329165.2 Candidatus Nitrotoga sp. CP45
ACTAACTAAAAAATTGATGTTTAAAACTAAGCGAGTCGTTGCATTAATTTGTTTTTCAATTACATAAGAAAAAGCAAACTATGTACCCTAAATTTAAACCAACACTTGAAATAACCTGGGGCTTTTTTCTCGATTGCTAAGGTTTTAACCAAATCCGACAATGAACTTCAAAGCAATACTATCCTTAAAATACATTTTATAGCCCAAACTTCCGCCTAAACCGAAATCGGTATATTATGATTTTTTAGTGGTGAAGTAATCAGGCATGGCCATACCAGATATGCGGACTATTTCTTTGTAATCGCCGCCATTATAGGAACCAAAAACTTCAGCGAAATAACACCTCGATTTACTTTCTGATAAAGCATATCTCAAATAAGGATTGAACTCAAACTTAGGAACATTATTTCTGTAGCCATTGTCGAAGTCATCATTTAGTTTCCCACTATTTGAATAATTTACATTAAAACCTGTGGAGAAGTCTTTTCCAAGAAAGCGTTCATAACTAAAACTTGCTTTTGTATAAACAATAGCAGTCAAAATATCTAAACGAAATTCATTCTTTTTATTGTCAAGCACAGTGCTTTCTTGTGCTTGTGAAGCCAATGATATTGGGAAAAATAGACAAAATAATTTTTTTATTCTCGGTTGCTTTATTTGAAAAAGTAAATATAATTACGAATTAAGAAATACGAAATTAATCTAAAGTCAGCGCTCCTAGAATTTCTTCATTCATAAATGGACCGCCAGGATATTTTGCAGTATAATCAAGATTTAGCCAGATGTTTCCCCGTTCATCAATATGATAATTAATTGGTTTGTTTTTACTTTCTCTTGGGAAAAGTACTTTTTTGATGGCATAATTGATATGTTCTAAATCATTTTTATTGCCAATTAATAGTTCGGGATAAATATGTCCTTTAGTATGAATCAATCGCGTAGTGCCACCAACAGATTTGATGCAGGCGGTCATAAATACGGAATGATCATCGCAATCGCCTGAAAAATATTGAAGCGATTCAGTGGCTTTGGCAATGTAATCATATCCTTTTGGATCGCTGACGTAATTCCAGCGGCTGTTTATTTCTTTAAAAATTGCAAACGACTGAATGATAGTAAAATAATCATAATAGCCTTTTACATTTTTAAAATTCTTGTTAATGGCCATGATAGCAAAATTTCTTATTTTGGGATTTTGATATTCTACCGCAGCTATAATTTTAGACTTGTTTGGAAAAGGAAGCAACTTGGTAATGATAATATCTTGTGGATATGGATCTTCACTCATGGTGTACATCATCGAGCGGTAATCTTCAATTACACTTTGAAAACCATATTTTCCTGATATCGTTCCGAAACCAAGCATGATAAAATAAAGGATAACCGAAATTAGAGTTACTCTTCGCAAAGCTCTTAATAGTAATTGAATGGCAATCAATATTACGAGAAACAATAAGATTCTATCGATATGTTGCGCCCAATCTAAAGTAATAAAATTGTGATGAGCGATGATAAAAATTGGAATGGTAATGAGAATGTTGAGCACAAAAATGATAATCAAATCCCACGGACTTTTTATCCTGAATTTTTCTTTAAGTTGCTGATAAGTAACACTTCCTAATTTTATCATAGTGCCAATGGCAAAAGCTACATGGCTTTCACTATTTCAGCAAAAGTACCTTTTTTATCTATAATCTTTAGGTCAACTAATTGATTTTGGATATTGTTTAACACTTTTTCCTCTAATGGTTTTTGTGACCATTTGGTTAGCGATAACCATTCCTGAATATCTTCTATTTTTTGATGGTATTTTGATGCCAAAGTTCTGTCGATACTAGGAATATCTTTAAATTCAATAGTGGTATTGTTTATAGTTTCTAAAATTAGGGCAACACTTTGTTTGTTAGCTTCCAAAAACTCATTTCTCACAGCAATAACAAAACAAGGCCAAGGAGTTGGACAATCGGCAACGCGACGAAAAATACCTTTGTCAACTAAAGATTTGGTCATAAAACGTTCCCACATAAAATAATCGGCTGTACTATTCGTTAATGCCTCAACGGCGCCATCAATAGTATTGATTATTTCAAATTGAAGTTTATGGGTATTCCAATTTTGATTTTGTGCATTGACATACGCCATCAAATGCGAACCCGAACCATAGCGTGAAATAGCCACTTTGGTATTTTCTAAATCAGTTAATGACTTGTATTTTGAAGTAGCAGCAACATGAATTCCCCAAATCAAAGGACTTTCAACATAAACCTGAACAATTGAACAGTCATTTCCGACAACGATATCTTTTATGATGCCTTCAGTTAAAATAACAGCCATATCGGTTTCACCATCACGAAGCATTTGACACATTTTGCCCGTGCCTTCTGGAATATCTGTCCATTGCAAATCTATTCCGATTTCCTCGAATTCACCATTTTCGATGCACATTTGCCAGGGTAGGTTAAAATGTTCGGGAACGCCAACTATTTTTATTATTTTCATTTTTAATTTTTTAAGAGAATAGAATATAGAGAATAGAGAGTAGACAATTTTGATGTTCAGAGTCTATGTTCTATATTCGTTGTTCTCTTTTTTATTTTCTCTATTCCGCAAATTTACCCAAAGTATACTGAATCAAATCATCCACCGCTTTATATGGGTCAGCACTGAAAGTTCCGTTGGCACGATTCGCAATGATTGCATTTAACGATAGACAATTATGCCCCATAAGCTTTCCTAGGCCATAAATAGCTGACGTTTCCATCTCAAGATTTGCCATTCGAACATTGCCGAATTTGAAATTATCCATTTTGCTATTCAGCTCTGGATCCTGAATTGCCAAACGCAAAACTCTTCCCTGTGGACCATAAAAGCCACCGGCAGTTCCGGTAATTCCTTTGTGGATTTGGTTGCTATCGAATTTGTTTTTTAGTGTTTCTGAACATCCAATAATGTATGGTTTTCCTTTTCTCAAATCCCAATTGGTGTGTTTGATAAACGCATCTTCCATTTCCATTTCGCAGATGTCGTCAATCACGTAGGAGCGAAGCATGTTGTCCAACCCAAGTCCATATTCACCCATTACAAAACTGTCTACAGGAATATCTTCTTGTAACGAACCAGAAGTCCCGATGCGAACTATATTCAATGAAGTCAAAGTCTCTTTTGGTTGACGTGTTTCCAAATTAATATTCACCAAAGCATCCAATTCGTTAATGGTAATATCAATGTTATCCGGGCCAATTCCGGTTGACATAACAGTGATTTTTTTGCCTTTGTAAAAACCAGTTTGCGTTTTGAATTCACGCTTTTGTGTAGAAAATTCGATACTGTCAAAAAACTGGGTTATTTTTTCAACTCTATTTTGGTCTCCCACAAAGATTATGTCTGTGGCAATATGCTCGGGTTTCAGGTTTAAGTGGTAAACACTTCCGTCTGGGTTTAATATTAATTCTGATGATTTGATCATTTTTTTTGTTTTGATTAACCGCAAAGTTCGCCATGATTTAAGCAAATTTCGCTATGTTTTATTATTAAATTATATGTTTAAAGTTATTTCTGTAAACTGAAAACTGTGACTGTAAACTGAACACCAGTTTCAGCCGCCAACTCTCTTTACTTTAAAGCCCTTGTCTTTAAGCAGGTTCATAATTTTATCGCGGTAATCGCCTTGAATGATGATAGCGCTATCTTTAAAAGTCCCACCAACACTGAGTTTGGTTTTGAGTTCTTTAGCTAATAATTTGAAATCTTCCTCACTACCTTCATAACCTTCAATAATAGTGGTGGCTTTTCCTTTTCGTTTTTCATATTTACAAATAATAGCTTCTTTTTGAATAAAAAGGACATGCTCGTGTTTTTCAACTACTTCCGGTTTGTCCGAAGGTTGGTGTTCAGGAAATAGTTTTTTTAATTGGTCTTGTAAATCCATAGCTGGTAAAATTACAAAAAAACAAATCCCAAATCCCATTAAAAAACAAATTTTGGAATTTGGAATTTTATATTTTGGTACTCACTATTGAAAGTTGAATTGCTGCTAAAAAAATCACTAGATATTTCATTCGATTGCTTATTTATTCTTCGTCTTCTTGATTAAAATAAGCAACGCCCATCCAAAGTAAACCAAGACCAACTCCTATAGTTGCTGCAAGTTGAAGTATATCAAATATAAATCCTAAAATTAACGCTCCGATTACACAGCAAAAAAATACACTTAGCGCCTTAAAAAAACCTTTTTTAATTTTCATAACTATATATTTCCCTTAAAGATAAAAATTCTTATGAAATGTTAACATAAATTTGCCAAAAAAATAAAAATTGCTGTAAATAGTTGTTAAAATATTCATTTTTTGATAATTTTTTCAAAGTGAATGGTCTTTCATTTAATTCAGTACACTATTCTTCCTATTTCATCCTAGATGTAAGGATTAAAAATTTTCCAATGTTACTTCTTACCTAAAAACCATTGTTCGTTGAGACAAATTATCACTTTCATCTATTATCTTTTCTGAATTGGCCGTACTCTTTCAAACAAAAAAATTATATTTTTGCAAGGCCGTAAATAAAACTAAATGAATTTCGATAGAAAAAAGTTGTCCAATGTTCAGTTATTGGACTTGTATAAAAAATTATTAAAACCAAGACTTATTGAAGAAAAGATGCTAATCCTGTTGCGACAGGGAAAAGTATCAAAATGGTTTTCGGGCATTGGACAGGAAGCAATTTCTGTTGGAATAACAGCGGCTTTGGATAAAGACGAGTATATACTACCGATGCATAGAAATTTAGGAGTTTTCACCGGTCGTGACATTCCGTTGCACCGATTATTTTCACAATGGCAGGGAAAAGCAACTGGTTTTACAAAAGGTAGGGACCGAAGTTTTCACTTTGGAACTCAAGAGTTCAATATCATCGGAATGATATCGCATTTGGGTCCTCAATTGGGAGTTGCTGACGGAATTGCTTTAGCCAATAAATTAAAAAAGAACGGAAAAGTTACCACAGTTTTCACTGGAGAAGGAGCAACCTCCGAAGGCGATTTTCACGAAGCGTTAAACATTGCTGCCGTTTGGGATTTGCCGGTTTTATTTGTTATCGAGAACAATGGTTACGGACTTTCAACACCAACAAACGAGCAATATCGTTGCGTGCACTTGGCAGACAAAGGTATAGGTTACGGTATGGAAAGTCATATCCTTGACGGAAATAATATATTAGAAGTTTATACTAAAATAGCTGAACTGAAAGCTTCTCTAGCTGAAAAGCCAAGACCAATTTTATTGGAATTTAAGACCTTCAGAATGCGTGGTCACGAAGAGGCGAGTGGTACTAAATATGTTCCGCAGGAGCTGATGGATATGTGGAAAATTAAAGATCCGATTTCAAATTACAAAGAATGGTTGACTCAAATCAGTGTGCTTTCTGAAGAAGAGGATGGAAAAATAACAGAAGCTATTAAGAAAGAAATAGATGAGCATTGGACCATTACACAAGCTGAACCAGAAGTTGTCGCTAATTTAGAAGAAGAATTAGGTGATGTATACAAAACCTATGATTTTGAAGAAGTTAATCATTCTGATAAAGTTGAAAATATTAGAGTTGTAGATGCGATTTCGAATGCGTTACGCCAATCAATGGAACGTCATGACAACTTGGTTATTATGGGACAAGATATTGCTGAATATG
>CALQCV020000142.1 GCA_943329165.2 Candidatus Nitrotoga sp. CP45
ATAAATATAAATACCTTCAAGGAACTTCAATGGCATCTCCAAATGCTGCGGGAGTTGCTGCTTTAATTCGTGAATATTATCCAAATTTAAAGGCCGCTCAGGTAAAGCAAATTTTAATGCAATCTGGAACAGCATTAAATCTTGAAGTGATTGTTGATGAAAAGAAAATCGAAATTCCTTTCTCAGAGGCGTCTGTTTCGGGGAAAATTGTGAATGCCTATAATGCGCTAAAAATGGCGGAGGAAATGTCAAACGCTATCAAGAAAAACCCTAAATTATAAATCAAAAGGAAGTGTAAAACCTTCCTTTTTTTATTTCGTTTCAGCATGAACTATAAATTTCTATTTTTATTTATTTTACTGAGTATTAATTCTTCTTTTGCGCAATCAAAAGGATATTGGCAGCAGAAAGTAGCGTATACTATGGAAGTGACGATGGATGTAAAAAACTATCAATACAAAGGAAAGCAAAAGCTAGTTTATACTAATAATTCTGCGGACACTTTACGCCGCGTTTACTATCATTTATTCAATAATGCCTTTCAGCCTGGAAGCGAAATGGATATGCGTGCTCAAACTATTGCTAATCCGGATGCAAGGTTTCTTACCAAAACTAAGCAAAGCCGAATTGCTAAATTACAGCCTAACGAAATTGGTTATTTAAAAATTACTAACTTTAAACAAGATGGCGTTGCTGCCAATACCAAAGAAGTTAATACAATTCTCGAAGTGACACTGGCAAAACCAATTCTTCCCGGAAAATCAGTAACATTGACTTTAGACTTTGATGGACAGGTTCCGCTTCAGATTCGTCGTTCAGGTAGAAATAACTCGGTTGGCATTGCTCTTTCTATGGCGCAATGGTATCCAAAAATGGCGGAATTCGATTTTGAAGGTTGGCATACTGATCCTTATATTGCCAGAGAATTTCATGGTGTATGGGGCGATTTTGATGTGAAAATTACAATTGACAAAGATTACATTCTTGGCGGAACCGGTTATTTAGAAAACAAAAATGAGATTGGTTTTGGTTACGAAGACCAGGGCAAAAAAGTAAATAAAGATCCGAAAGCAAAAACGTTGACTTGGCATTTTATAGCTCCAAATGTTCACGACTTTGCTTGGGCTTCTGACAAAGATTATCTTCACGATGTAGTTAAAGGGCCTAACAACGTTGACTTACATTTTCTTTACAAGAATAATACAAAATACATCCAAAATTGGAAAGACCTTGAGCCGTTAATGGTCAGAGTAATGGATTTTTATAATAAAACGGTTGGTAATTATCCATACAAACAATACTCTTTTATTCAAGGTGGCGATGGCGGAATGGAATATGCCATGTGTACGCTGCTGCTAGGAACCGGAACAGCATTAGACCTGTTGGATGCAGCGCCACATGAATTAGCACATTCCTGGTTTCAGCAGATATTAGCTTCGAATGAATCAAAGCATCCATGGATGGATGAAGGCTTTTCGACCTATATCGAATATTTAGCGCTGAATGAAATCGCGATTAAAAAAGAAGAAAATCCTTTTCAATCAATCTATTCCACTTATTACGAATTTGTAAAGACTGGAAAAGAACAACCCATGTCAACTCATGGTGACAGGTACGATATTAACCGGGCCTATACTGTTGGCACCTATTACAAAGGCGCGCTTTTTCTAACACAATTGGAATATTTAATCGGAACAGAAAATACCAGAAAAACTTTAAAACGTTTTTACAACGAATTCAAATTCAAACATCCAACACCAAACGATATTAAACGAACTGCCGAACGTGTTTCAGGCGCGAATTTAGATTGGTATTTAACTGATTGGACCCAAACCTTGAACACGATTGATTACGGAATTAAGAATGTTGAAGGCGCAACTGACGGTGCGCAAAGAACAGGAATTTCTTTAGAACGAATTGGTAGAACGCCAATGCCTATAGATATTTTGGTAGAATATACTGATGGCACAAAAGAGAGTTTTTATATTACGTTGCGAATGATGAATTTTGAAAAAGAAAACCCAACTCCGGAAATTAAACGAACTATTTTAACTGACTGGACTTGGGCCAATCCAAATTATTTCTTTGAAGTTCCAAAAGCAAAGACTTCTATCAAAAAAATCACCATTGATCCAAGCGGTTTAATGGCGGATGTGAAAAAAGACAATAATGTATATGAAGTGAAGTAAATTGAAAGGCAACTGTAAGATTATCTTTTTATGAATAGAATTTGTAGATTTACCCAAATGTTTTTTGCCATGAAATATCTGAATATCTTTTTATTTTTAATTGTCTTAAATTTTGGAGCTCAGAAAACTTACGCCCAACCTATTCTTTTTCAAACCAGCAGCGTAAGTTTTACAGATAAAAAAGACAACGATCAATGGAACGAATGGTCTGATTTTGTTGATGCCAAAGTTTTGATAACACTCAATCCTAAAAAAGATTTAATTACTATTAATTCTTCCGAAGTGCAGTCATTCAAAATCAAAGCTTATGGCGAAATTACAGATAATGATGAAGTAAATATTGTTCCGTTTGAATGTGTCGACAATAAGTTTTCAAAATGTAATATCTTAATCATTACCAAAAAAAAAGAAAACAATAGAGTGCAATTTTACGTTACTTACAATGAAGTGAAATTTGTTTACAATATCTACTCAAAATAGCAATGGATTTTTCATATCCAAAAACTGAAAAACTTAAAAGCAAAAAAATTATTGATTTACTTTTTACTGAAGGCAAATCGGTGAGTAAATACCCTTTGCGATTGGTTTATGTTAAACATGATTTTGAGGAAGATGTTCCGCTAAAAATTGGTGTTTCGGTATCCAAAAAATATTTTAAAAATGCGGTTGACCGGAATTATTTCAAGCGCGTTTTACGCGAATCCTATCGACTAAACAAACAACTTTTGGTTGAAAACATAGATACTAAATATTGTTTTATGTTTTTTTATCAAACCAATGAAAGGTTGTCTTATCAGGAAATAAATCAAAAAACCATTCAGCTTTTTGAAAAGTTTATCAAAATTATTCAAAACGAAAAAAAGAAACCCTAATTCATTTCAAGTTATTTATTATATTCGTTCACTTGATAAACTACCTCTGGGATTCGCCCCAAGTTAATAATAAAATGATAGCCACAGATTCACAGAGTTTCAAAAATATTTTTTTAATCTGTGAATCTGTGGCAAAAAATAGAAGTAGTGCTTCAAGGAATTAAACCTAATTAGATTAAAAGAGGAAACCATGTTCACAAAAATTAAAAGCAACTATTTTATTCCCGCCATTCTGAGTATTTTTCTCTTAGTTGGCGTTAGTTTTAAAGACGATTTCTTCGAAATTTCAAAGCAAATTGAAATCTTCACCACGCTTTTTAAGACCATTAATCAAAACTATGTCGACGAAACAAATCCGGCGGAATTAATGGACAAAGCCATTAAAAGCATGTTGGCCGATTTGGATCCATACACCAATTATTTCAACGAACAGGATGTAATCAAATTCAAAATAAACAATACTGGCGAATATACTGGAATTGGCGCCATGATTACCCGAAAAGAAGACAAACTCATCATCAAAGAACCGTACAAAGGATTTCCTGCCGACAAAGCTGGATTAAAGGCTGGTGATGAAATTACGCAAATAGGCGATGTGCTTTTAGCCGATTTCAAAGACGACGCAACGCAATTGGTTAAAGGTGCAAAAGGAACTAAAATTAACATTAAATATTTACGTCAGGGAAAAGCAATGACAACCGATTTAATCCTTGATGAAGTTGCTGTAAAAGCGGTTCCCTTTTACGGAATGGTTGATAATAAAACGGGTTATATTGTCTTGTCACAATTCAACCAAAAAGCTTCATTCGAAACCAAAGAAGCATTAGAAAAACTGAAAACTGATGGCGCCACCCAAATCGTTTTAGACTTACGCGGAAATCCCGGCGGATTATTGAATGAAGCTGTCAATGTTTGCAATCTTTTTGTGCCAAAAAATGAAATCATTGTAACCACAAAATCTAAGAATTCTAAATACAACAGCACCTATAAAACGACCAAAGAACCTATAGATACAGAAATTCCATTAGTAGTTATTGTTGATGGAAAAAGTGCTTCGTCTTCAGAAATTGTTTCTGGTGCATTGCAAGATTTAGATCGAGCGGTCATTGTTGGAAGCAGAAGTTACGGAAAAGGCTTGGTACAACGTCCGATTGATATGACTTATGGAACGCAAGTTAAAGTGACGATTTCCAAATATTATACGCCATCGGGAAGATGTATTCAGGCATTGAATTATTCGCATAAAGACAAAAACGGAAAAGCCATCAGAACCGACGAAAAAAATTATAACGCTTTCAAAACCAATAAAGGAAGAACCGTTTATGATGGTGGTGGAATTTTACCAGACGTGGTTTTGGAAAATACAAAAACTAGCACTATTGCCGAAGCATTGCAAAAAAATGATGGGATTTTTAATTATGTCACTTACTACTATTACAAAAACCCGACGCTTGGTGATAAAATTCCAACGATTACGGATGCAGATTTAGCAGATTTTAAGGCTTTTCTAAAAAAAGAAAAAATAGCATTTGATACGGAAACCGAAGTGGCTTTGAAAAACACTTTAGAAAAAGCGAAGAAAGAAAATATTGATGCTGCCATTGCGTCCGAATACCAGCAATTACTTTCGGCATTAGAAAAAAGTGAGGAAACATTGATTGATAGAAATCAGAAAGAAATTAAGAATTTAATTTTAGATGAAATTATAAAACGATACCAATACAAAGAAGGATTGTATCAATATTATATCAAAAGCAATTTTGAAATTAAGAAGTCTATTGAAGTCTTAAACGACAAATCACAGTATAACTCGATTTTGAAGATTTAATATGAATTTTTTTAAGTTTTTGCCGATTTTGTTTTGTTTTGCGCTTCAAGCTCAAGAAGAAGTTGTTCATTCTGTTTATTTTGAATTTGACAAATTTACTCTAAATGAAAAAGAAGTAAATGAAGCTATTGATTTTATTAAAAAAACCGATTCTACCCGAATTGAAGACATTCAAATTTTTGGTTATACCGATGATGTTGGAAAAGAGGCGTATAATTTTAAGCTTTCTACAAAACGCGCATATGCCATTCAAGACAAATTTATTGCAAGCGGAATTAAAAGTAAAATCATTGTAACCATTGAAGGTAAAGGACGCATTTTGATTGAGGATGATATCGTAGAAAATCTTCCTGAAAAACGTTCTAAAAATCGTCGTGTCGATGTCGTTGCTCACTTAAAACCTTTGCCAAAAATTGTAATCCCCGGCTTTTACAATACGGTTCAAAAAAGCCATGTTATTGGTGATCACATTTATTTGGATAACATCTTATTTGAGAGAGGAAGTAGCAAATTACCATTTAAATCGAAAACAGAATTGGACAAAATCGCACGTTTGTTACTGAAATACAAGAACCTTCAATTTGAAATTCAAGGACATGTGTGCTGTACGCCTCCATATCAAAAAGAAGCTATTGATTTAGACACCAGAAAACGTCACCTTTCCACAAACAGAGCTGAATCCGTTTATAAATATTTGCTTTTTAAAAAAATAACCAAAAACCGTATGACTTTCAAAGGTTACGGAAACACTGTTCCTTTAGGGAAAGGCGCAGATTACGATAGAAGAGTAGA
>CALQCV020000143.1 GCA_943329165.2 Candidatus Nitrotoga sp. CP45
CTTTAGAACTCAAAAAGAAATTAGACGAATCCAATGAAGTATTATTAGAACTTGCAGTTGTTGAATTAAGGGAGCGATTTCATTTGACATCCAAAGAAATTATTCTGCCTTTTGCTTTAGATTTTGGTTCTACAATTAAAGTTACAGTTCCGCAACTCGGAGATAAAAAACAAATTTTAGATCTTTCCGAAAGAAATGCTAAATACCAACGATTAGAGCAATTGAAACAAATCCAGATTGTTGATCCGGAACGTCATACCAATAGAATAATGGCGCAAATGCTAAAGGATTTACGCCTTTCGGTTGAGCCAAGACATATTGAGTGTTTTGATAATTCGAACATTCAGGGTACGAATCCGGTTTCGGCCTGTGTGGTTTTTAAAGACGGAAAACCCAGTAAAAAAGACTATCGCCATTTCAATATTAAAACCGTTGAAGGGCCAAATGATTTTGCTTCAATGGAAGAAGTGGTTTACAGGAGATATAAACGACTTTTGGACGAAAATCAATCAATGCCACAATTGATTATTATTGATGGTGGGAAAGGGCAATTATCATCGGCGTTGAAAAGTATAGATGATTTAGGTTTGCGAGGAAAAATTGCCATTATCGGAATTGCCAAACGATTGGAAGAATTGTTTTATCCGGGCGATTCGGTTCCGTTATATTTGGATAAAAAATCAGAAACGTTAAAAATCATTCAGCAGTTGCGAAATGAGGCACATCGTTTTGGAATAACACATCATCGTGATAAAAGAAGTAAATCAGCTTTAAACTCAACCATAGAATTGATTCCGGGAATTGGCGAAAAGACCATGCTTACGTTATTAAAACATTTTAAAAGTGTTAAAAGATTAAAATTAGCCACAGAAAAAGAAATATCTGAGGTTGTTGGAGTATCAAAAGCAAAAAAAATTTCCGACTTTTACGAAAAAGAATAGCAAGTGCAGAAAGAGCCATTAGCCATTAATCCAGAACAATTAGCCATTAGCCAAAAGTCACTAGCTAAAAAAAGTCTTGTCGGTAAAGCATATTTCACTTTTGCCTATTGCCTTTTGCCTATTGCCTTTCTATTACTTTCTATTACTTCATTTTCTCAGGAAACTAAAAAGCGTCCCAAAATCGGCTTAGTATTAAGTGGTGGTGGTGCCAAAGGATTTGCACATATTGGCGTATTAAAAGTATTAGAAGAAGCAGGCTTAAAAATCGATTTTATTGGCGGTACAAGTATGGGAGCCGTTGTTGGCGGCTTGTACGCTTCGGGGTATAATGCCACACAAATAGATTCCATTTTTTATAATACCGATTTCGATCAATTGCTTCAGGATTATATTCCTCGTTCTTCAAAAAGTTTTTATGAAAAAAGGAATGATGAAATGTATACCATAACACTTCCGTTCAACAAATTTAAAATTGGGATTCCAATAGCGCTTTCAAAAGGAATGTATAATTATAATTTGTTGTCAAAACTTACACATAAAGTAAGACATATTAATGATTTCAGCAAGCTTTCCATTCCTTTTTTATGTGTTGCTACGGATATTGAAAAAGGGGAGCAAGTAGTTTTAAAAAACGGTTATTTAGCTCAAGCTATGCTGGCAAGTTCAGCTTTCCCATCTTTGTTTTCTCCGGTAGAAATTGACGGTAGACTTTTAGTTGATGGCGGTGTTATTAATAATTATCCCGTAGAAGAAATTCGAAAAATGGGGGCTGATGTTATCATTGGCGTCGATGTTCAGGACGATTTAAAAGACAGAAATTCTTTGAATGACGCTACCCGAATTTTGGTGCAAATCACGAATTTTGACATGATAAAAGGGATGAAGGACAAAATAAAGCTAACCGATATTTATATCAAACCCAACGTTTCAAGCTATGGTGTAATTTCTTTCAAAGAAGGACGAGAAATTATTAGGAAAGGTGAAGAAGCTACTTTTGGAGTTTACGAGCAAATCAAAAAACTCGTGGATACAACAGAAAGGTATCAACCCAGTGTAATAAAGATCGAAAAGGATTTTTTACAAATTAAAAATATTTCCATAAACAAATTGGATAATTATACTAGAGCCTATATTCTAGGGAAACTGCATTTTAAAAGCGGCAGTAAAATAAGTTATGAAGATTTGAAAACGGGGATTGACAACATAAATGCCACTCAGAATTTTAGTCGAATTAGTTACACAATTGGATCAAATCAAGATGGGGATGAATTAAAACTGAGTTTGAATGAGAACCAGACGAAAACCTTTTTGAAGTTTGGACTTCATTATGATGGTTTATATAAAAGCGCAATTTTGGCAAATATTACCCAGAAAAAATCATTATTTAAAAATGATATAGCATCCTTCGACATTGGACTTGGAGATAATATTCGATATAATTTCGATTATTATATTGACAATGGTTTTTATTGGAGTTTTGGCTTCAAATCACGTTATAACACCTTCAATAAAAACGTAAAAACCGATTTTCAAAATGGTGAATTGTTGACTCAATTGGGTTTAAATAGCATAAATATTGACTTTTCAGATGTAACGAATCAAGCCTATATGCAAACTGTTTTCATCCAAAAATTTCTAATTGGAGCCGGAATTGAACATAAATATTTAAAAATAGAATCGGAAAATCTAGGACAAATTAATTCCATTTTTGAGAAGAGCAGTTACACAAGTGTTTTTGGTTATATGAAATACGACTCTTTTGACAATAAGCTATTCCCCAAAAATGGCTGGTTGTTTTGCGGAGATATTCAATCCTATTTATTTTCTTCTGATTACACTAAAGAATTCAATCGCTATTCAATCGCCAAAGGAGAAATAGAAGTGGTTAAATCTTTTTATAATAAGTTAACATTAAAAGCCCAGTCTGATTTGGGTTTTGCTATTGGCAATGATAGTGTTCACTTTTTTGATTTTGTTTTAGGAGGATATGGTTTTAATACTATCAATAATTTCAAGCATTTTTATGGCTATGATTTTTTAAGTATTTCTGCTGATAGTTATATTAAATCGTGCTTTACCTTGGATTATGAGATTTATAAAAAAAATCATTTAAATTTTGCTGCAAACTATGCTAATGTTGAAGATAATTTGTTCGAAAACGGGAATTGGTTATCAAAACCCAATTATACCGGTTATGCAATCGGATATGCTTTAGAATCAGTTTTTGGGCCAATTGAAATTAAATATTCATGGTCTCCGGAGTTACCAAAAGGATTTACTTATTTTAGCGTTGGTTTTTGGTTTTAAAAGCCAGAAAACTTTTTTTTATTTTACACATAAAAAAATCTATATTTGAAACTATTATTTTTTTAACTAAAAAACCACTATATGTCTATTTGGAAAAGAAAACCTATGGCGCTTTTACTTGCTGAAGCGTCTGAATCTGAAAAAGGATTAAAAAGAACATTGACCGCTTGGTCGCTTGTTGCATTAGGAATTGGAGCAATCATAGGTGCCGGACTTTTTGTTAGAACTGCAACAGCAGCAGCTCAAAATGCCGGGCCATCAGTTACTATAGGATTCATTGTTGCTGCCATTGGTTGCGCTTTGGCCGGGTTATGTTATGCCGAATTGTCCTCTTCTATACCAATTTCAGGAAGTGCCTATACCTACACTTATGCGACCATGGGCGAATTATTGGCATGGATTATCGGTTGGGATTTAATATTAGAATACGCCGTTGGAGCAGCAACCGTTGGAATTGCGTGGAGTGAATACCTCAATAATCTGCTGGTCAACGTGCTCCATGTGAGCCCAATTCCTTATGAGTTATGTCATTCACCTTTTCAGACTTCGTCTGATGGCGTAAACGGAATTATAAACATACCGGCATTTTTTATAGTAGCTGTAATTAGTTTACTGCTAATCAAAGGAACTCAGGAATCTGCTTTTGTAAACGGAATTATTGTAGTAGTTAAAGTGGCTATTGTTGTCATGATTATTATTTTTGGATGGCATTTTATAAAACCTGAAAATCATGCTCCATATATCCCACCGACTTCCATCTTTACTGATGAGCATGGTGTTGGTCATAATTTTGGCGGAATCATGGGAATTCTCGGTGCCGCAGGAACTGTTTTCTTTGCGTTTATTGGATTCGACGCAGTTAGTACAGCAGCTCAAGAGACCATCAATCCTAAAAAGAATATGCCTATAGGAATTTTAGGTTCGTTAGCAATTTGTACCGTTTTATATATTCTTTTTGCTCACGTATTGACAGGTCTAGAATCGGTTGAGTTTTTTAGAACTAGCGGAAAAGAAGCATCCGTTGCTAATGCTATATCTTCGGCAATGCCAGGATATGAATGGTTGGCTCAGTTCGTAACTGTGGCAATATTAGCCGGATTTTCATCTGTAATCTTAGTAATGTTATTAGGGCAGTCGAGAGTATTTTACTCAATGGGTAAAGATGGTTTGTTGCCAAAATCATTCAGTGATATACATCCAAAATACAAAACACCATACAAAGCTAACCTGGTAATTATGGTAATTGTTGGCTTATTTGCCGCATTTATTCCCGGCGACATTGTTGGTGATATGACAAGTATAGGAACTCTTTTTGCCTTTATATTGGTTTGTATTTCGGTTATTGTTTTAAGAAAAACAGAACCAGACATGAAGCGCGAATTCAAAACGCCATTTGTGCCATTTGTGCCAATTTTAGGCATTTTAGTTTGTTTGGCAATGATTTACGGATTAGGTTGGACAAATTGGTTAAGACTTTTTGCTTGGTTAGCCATAGGGTTTGTTGTTTATTTTGGCTACAGCAAGAAAAATAGCAGACTGAATAATCCTAAAGAATAATTTTGTTTAAAAATAAATTAGAGAAGGATTAAAGGGTTCGCTCTTTAATCCTTTTTTGTTTCATTAAAAATTGATAATTATCATTTTTAGGAGTTATATTTTTCCGATATTTGTGTACATGAAATGAGCTTTGCGAATTACATATGCACGATAAAGAGCAGTCATAAAAGACATATGAAAACTACTTGGAATAATTTGCTAGCACATTTAAAATTTCTGATTAAGAGAAATCCGGAATGAATTTATGAATCAATATTTCGTAAATTTAATGTCTAATATCTAATATTTTAAATAATGCCACTATATCATAAACTTGGCGATTTTCCACAAAAAAGACACACACAGTTTGAAAAACCAAATGGCGGTTTTTACTACGAACAGCTTTTTGGCACCGAAGGATTTCACGGACATGCTTCCCTGCTATACCACGTTCATAGACCAACACAAGTCAAGGAAATTAGCAAATCATATTCAGTTGAACCAAAAATTGCCATTGGCAAAAACATAAAATCTCTGCTTCTAAAAGGGTTTGAATTAAAGGCAGAAGATGATTTTCTGGATAGCCGTAAAGCCATTTTGGTCAACCGTGATTGTATAATTGGACTTGCTGCGCCAAAAAAATCATTAACAACTTATTTCTACAAAAATGCAGATGCTGATGAAATGCTTTTCATTCACAAAGGAAAAGGAAAACTTCGCACGATGATGGGAAATATCTCCTTTGAATACGGAGATTATCTTATTATCCCACGCGGAATGATTTATCAAATCGAGTTTGATAGCGCTGACAACCGATTGTTCTATGTAGAATCTTACGCGCCATTTTATACACC
>CALQCV020000144.1 GCA_943329165.2 Candidatus Nitrotoga sp. CP45
ACAAAATTTTCAATTTGTTCTGCAACATCTTCTTGAACATCAGACCATTCAACAATGCTATATTTTTCGATGGCAATAAAATTTCCTGAGATATAAACAGTCTTTACAAAAGGGAGATAAAATAATTGTTGCGCTAAAGGAGAATTTTTAGCCTCATCAATATTTTTGAACTCAAAGCTTTCATTTTGAGTTATAAATTCGGGAAATTCAAATTTTACTATAGTTGGATTTTGAGTTTCTTTTATGCTGATTTTCATTTGGGACGTATATTTTTATGCAAATTTAACAAAGTTATTTTCTGTGAATAGCTATATTTGGACAATTAAACAATTAATTAACATTTTGCGGGATTTTAGAGGTTAAAACCTTTGTGTATAATTCTTTTCCCAATAGGAAAAGGGAGTAATGATAATTGAATATTGTTGTAATAGATGGAATAACTTATTACAAAAATTTATATATTTGAAAGCCGTGTTAAATTAATAAACTAAATCAGTTGAAAAACAGTAAACATGGAGCAACTGGTTTAATAGTAAGTATATATAAGATCTTGCGTCATAACATTTAGAGCCCATTTCTCATTAACAAATATAGTTAACAATGAATTTTAGAAAGATTTATTTAGTAGCACTGCTAATAGTAGCACAATTTTCACATTCACAAGAAGGATTGCCGGTGTATTCTGATTATTTATCCGATAATTACTACTTGCTCCACCCTTCAATGGCAGGAGCTGCAAATTGCGCAAAATTAAGACTAACAGCAAGACAACAATGGTTGGGGCAAAAGGACGCTCCAGCTCTGCAAACATTGAGTTATAACGGAGCTTTAGGAGAAAAATCTGGAGGTGGAATTATCGTTTTTAATGATAAAAATGGTTATCATTCTCAAACAGGGATGAAATTGGCCTATGCGCACCATATTATGTTTTCACGTGATAATATTGATTTAAATCAATTGTCTTTTGGAATGAGTGCTGGTTTTATTCAAAGTAATTTGGATGAAAGCACATTTTACGATAACAATCCTAGTTTTGATCCTGTAATTTTTGGTTCAATTCAAAAGTCAACTTATTTTAATCTAGATATTGGAGCTTCTTATAATTTTCTTGATTTCTATGTTCATGCCACCGTCAAAAACGCATTGGCTAGTGAAAGAAAGTTATATACGGATAGTGAACCTGTAAATTTGAGAAGATTTATTTTAAATGCTGGTTATACTTTTGGTGATACTGAACAAATTCTATGGGAACCTTCATTTATGTTTCAACTGGTTACCTTAACTCAAGAAAAAACGGTTGATTTAAACATTAAAGCTTATAAAGACTTAGATTTTGGAAGATTATGGGGTGGACTTTCATACAGAAGAAGTCTAGATGGTGCTCAATATGTTCAAGGGAATGGTAAAGCGGTTCAAAAGTTGCAATACGTAACACCAATTGTTGGTGTTAACTTTAAAAATTATGTGTTTTCATATACCTATTCACATGTAGTAGGGGATGTTAAATTTGATTCAGGCGGATTTCACCAATTAACTTTAGGGCTTAATTTGTTCTGTAAAGCAGAGAAATACCACTGTAATTGTCCTGCTATTAATTAATACAATTAACTGTCCCGATTTATCGGGACAATTTTTTTACTATGATACTAAAAGCTGTAAACGGTAAAAGCCCACAAATTTCCGAAGATTGTTTTGTGGCTGAAAATGCAACCATTGTTGGTGATGTTGTTTTGGGGAAATCGTGCAGTGTTTGGTTCAATGCTGTTATTCGTGGCGATGTTCACTATATAAAAATAGGTGACAAGGTTAACATTCAGGATGGAGCAATAATTCATTGCACGTATCAAAAGCATCCAACGGAAATTGGCAACAACGTTTCTATTGGTCATAATGCAATTGTTCATGGATGTAAAATTCATGACAATGTACTAATTGGAATGGGCGCCATTGTGATGGATAATTGTGTGATTGAAAGCAATTCAATTATTGCCGCAGGAGCTGTGGTTACACAAAACACTGTAGTTGAATCGGGGACGATTTATGCGGGAATTCCAGCCAAGAAAGTAAAAGACATTGACCAATCTGATTTTGCAGGAGAAATAGAGCGGATTTCCAATAATTACGTTATGTATTCCAGTTGGTTTAAAGAAGAGTAAAGGAAGCTTTTAGTTTAAGTCTAGCCCCGATGGGAGTGAAAATCCTTTTTATTGTTTTGTATTTCGGCAAGCTCAGTGTGTGACAAAAACAATAAAAAGATTGCGGCGGAGAGCGGGAACATACTTGCTGAAAAAGGGAATGGTGTGCTTCAAATAATAAAAGAATGCCGAATGTCCACTGGACTTTCTCCTCTTAATATCAAATTAAAAATCTTTTCTGATAACGTTATACTTATTATTTAAAATATCGTTCAATACTTTTGGGTCTGAATTAGAGTAGAAAATGGCTTTAGCATTATTCTTTTCATTATTCAACTCGTTTCTTTCTGATAGAACATTTTTTGTTTGACGTGCAACCGCTTCTCCGGAATCAATGATTTTAATTTCTTTTGGGAGTATTTTTTTTATTTGTGGAATCAAATAGGGATAATGACTGCAACCCAATACCAAATAATCAATATTAGCAGCTATCATAGGTTCTAAATAGAAATGAAGCAATTCGTTCATTTCGGGCGAATTTATCGCGCCATTTTCAATTAGCGGAACTAAACCGTGACCAATTTGTTCAATGATTTTGGTGTCATGAAATTTCTGAGCCGTTTGATGAAACAATTCACTGTTCAATGTCCCTTGCGTTGCCAATATTCCGATAACGTGTTTTTGAGAATTAATGGCCGCTGGTTTAATGGCTGGCTCAATGCCGATGAATGGAACATCATATTTTGATCTTAGTTCTTTAATAGCATTGGTCGTTGCTGTATTGCAGGCAACCACTATTATTTTGGCATTTTGATTCAAAAGGAGCTCTGTATTTTTAATGCTTAGGGCAATGATTTCCTCTTTTGATTTTTGACCATAAGGAGCATTTTTACTATCGGCAAGATAAATAGTGTCTTCATATGGAAGTAAATTGTGAATGGCATACCAAATGGATGTTCCCCCAATTCCCGAATCAAAAAGCCCTATAGGATTATTATTTTCCATAAAAACAAAAGTAAAAAAAAACTGCTCAAATCCCGAAACTTTGGGAGAGCAGTTTTTAATAGTATTATGATTTTATATTAAAACCCTAAATCTTTTTTAACATCAGCAGTTAAATCTGGACCATCTGCTAAAAGTAGATCAGCAAGGTTTAAAACATATTGGTATCCTTTATCTTTTCCAACTTTTGCAATCGAAGCTTTGATTTTATCCATTAAAGGTTTCACCATATCAGCTTCTTTCTTTTGTAATTCTTTTTGTGCATTGTCTCTGTAATCAGTAATACGTTTAACTAAGTCTTGTACTTCTGTTTGACGTGTAGCATTAACAGCATCTCCAACAGTTGCAGCTTCTTGGTCGTATTTTTTAATTTTGTTTTGATACTCCTCAGCCATTGTTTTGTATTCCGCATCGTAAGTTCCGCTCAATTTTTCTAATTGTTTTTGAGCGTCAAGCATCGCGGGCATTTTAGAAATTAGGTCATTTACATCTACATGTGCCGTTTTAGCTTGTGCATTGATGGTGTAACTAGTTCCTAAACACAACACAGTAGCTAGTAGTAATGATTTCAATCGTTTCATTTTAAAAAGTATTAATTAATTATTTATTGTTATTATTATGTTATTCTGTTTTTGGTTTATTTTTTGCGTCTTCTTTTGCTTTTTTAGCCGCTTCTCTATCTTCTAGAATTTTTTTCTTTTTGTCTTCCAACGCTTTTTTTCTGTCTTCTAACAATTTTGCTTTTGCAACAGCTTTAGCGGCTTTAGGATCAATAGCTGTTGAATCACTATATACTGAATCAGTTGCTTTGTTTGCTTCAGCTGGTGTTGCTGTTTTTTCGTCAACAGCGATGTCTTTAACAGGAACCGTGCCAGTTTTTTTGGCGTTTTTGGCCTCTAACAATTCAGCTCTTTTTGCTGCTTGTTCAGCTTTTTTAGCATCAGCTGCAATTTTTCTATCTTCTAAAAGTTTTGCTCTCGCAGCAGCTTTTGCTTCGTTACTATTTAAAACAGCTGTTGAATCTGTTGTTTTTGAATTGGTTTCTGCTGTTGTTGTGCTATTATTAGGTTTTTTACCATTTTTCAGATCCAACAATTCCTGTCGTTTTGCTGCTTGTTCAACTTTCTTAGCTTCTGCAGCTGCTTTTTTATCAGCAGCTAGTTGTTCTCTTGCTTTCTTTTTCTCTTCGAGTACCTTTTTACGAGCTTCCAAGGATGGGTTAGCATCATTGGCCGCATCTTCCAATTCATCTTTTGCTTCCTGAGCTTTAACTTGTTTTGTGCTCATCTGCTCTCTTTTCTCTGCTCTTGTAATAACTCGTAAAACTTGGTCACTTATATCATATCTTTTAGCAGAAAAAAGCATGGTTAGATCAGAAGCTTTATCAAAAACAAAGTCGTATTTTTTTGCTTCTGCAATATCTTGAACAGCAGTAAAAACTTGATCTTGAATTGGTTTTACCAAAACCGCTTTTTGGGTGATTAAATCACCATTTGGTCCAAACTTTTTTTGTTGAAAGTCTAAAAGTTCTGTTTCTTGAAATTTTATTTCTTCATCACGTTCGTCTATTAACTCTGCGGTCAATAGGGCTCTTTCGGTTTTTAAGGCATCTTTTAATTTTGCAATTTCAATTTTTTTGGCTTCAATATCTTGTTTCCACTTTTGTGCTTTTTGCTCTAACTGACTTTTTGCTTCACTATAATCTGGGACATTTTGTAGAATATATTCCATGTCTATATACCCAATTTTAACACTTTTAGATTGTGCATTCGTCTGATATACAGCAGATAAAACTAGAATTGATATTAAAATATATTTTTTCATTCTTAATATGATTTAGAAATATTGTACCAAATATAATTAAAATTGTTGACCAATTATAAAATGTGTTTCCCAACCATTAGGATTTGTAAGTCCAGGAAGTGCGTCGAAGCCGTGGGCGAAGTCGATCCCTAACAATCCAAATGCTGGCATAAATACTCTCAGTCCAAATCCGGCTGAACGTTGTAACACAAATGGGTTATATTCTTTGAAAGTGTCAAAAGATGATCCAGCCTCTAAGAAAGTCAGCGCATAAATTGATGCAGCGGCTTTTAAGGTTAATGGATATCGTAGTTCTAGTGAGAATTTATTATATACTGTTGCACCATCTTGTGAAGATAATGATTGGTTTGGGTATCCTCTTAATTGAATTACTTCTCTTCCGTCTAATGAAAAGTTAGCTAGTCCATCGCCACCAACAAAGAATCTCTCAAATGGAACTAATCCTCGACCACTATTGTATGCCCCTAAATAACCAAACTCTCCCAAGGCTCGTAATACCAATGCTTTTGATTGAGATCCAGCTAATCTTGTGTACCAATCGGCCTTAAACTTTACTTTGTAGTATTCGAGCCAGTTAAACTTTTGCTGATCAACTTTTGCTCTGTCAGCAGCAGCATTTGCTGCAACGCCGTCTGCCG
>CALQCV020000145.1 GCA_943329165.2 Candidatus Nitrotoga sp. CP45
CGCTAAAGAAGAAATACAAGAAATTGTAGAATTTCTTAAGACTCCTGAAAAGTATACCATTTTGGGAGGAAAAATTCCAAAAGGCGCACTCTTAGTTGGTCCTCCCGGAACCGGAAAAACATTATTAGCTAAAGCCGTTGCCGGTGAAGCTAAAGTGCCTTTTTTCTCGTTATCGGGTTCCGATTTTGTTGAAATGTTTGTTGGTGTTGGTGCTTCCCGTGTTAGAGATTTATTCAAACAAGCCAAAGATAAAGCGCCATCTATAATCTTCATTGATGAAATTGATGCTGTTGGTAGAGCCAGAGGAAAAAATAATATGTCGGGCGGTAATGACGAGCGTGAAAATACGTTGAACCAATTATTAACCGAAATGGATGGTTTTGGGACCAATACACACGTAATTGTAATTGCTGCAACCAACAGAGCCGATGTTCTAGACAAAGCGTTAATGCGTGCAGGACGTTTTGACAGACAAATTTATGTGGACTTACCAGATATCAGAGAAAGAAAAGAAATATTTGAAGTACACTTGGCTCCGCTTAAAAAAGTTGAAGGTTTGGATACCGAATTTTTAGCCAAACAAACTCCGGGTTTTTCGGGTGCTGATATTGCTAACGTATGTAACGAAGCAGCCTTAATTGCCGCTAGAAATAATAAAACCGCAGTAGACAAGCAAGACTTTTTAGATGCTGTTGACCGAATTGTTGGTGGATTAGAAAAGAAAAATAAAATAGTTACCACCGAAGAAAAACACGCAATTGCCGTTCACGAAGCGGGACATGCAACTGTAAGCTGGATGCTGGAACATGCTGCTCCTTTAATAAAAGTGACCATTGTTCCAAGAGGACAAAGTTTAGGTGCTGCTTGGTATTTACCGGAAGAAAGATTAATTGTTCGTCCGGAGCAAATGCTTGATGAAATGTGTGCCACAATGGGAGGAAGAGCAGCGGAAAAAGTTGTCTTCAATAAAATTTCAACCGGTGCTTTAAGCGATTTAGAAAAAGTAACCAAACAAGCGCGCGCCATGGTTACCATTTATGGTTTGAACGAAAAATTAGGTAACATTACTTACTACGATTCAACGGGACAAAGTGAATATAGTTTCTCAAAACCCTATTCAGAAGATACCGCCATGACAATTGATAAAGAGATTTCAGCGCTGATTGAAAATGAATATCAAAGAGCTATAAAAATATTGGAGGATAACAAAGAAAAATTGGAACAGCTTGCTGCCATCTTGATAGAAAAAGAAGTCATTTTTAAAGACGATTTGGAAACGATATTCGGAAAAAGACCTTTCAATATTCCATTAGAAGAAACTGATATAGTGTAACCCAACACCGTTTTTAACATTTTTTTAAAATCTTAATTCAAAAGTAAGTTTTGAATTAAGATTTTTTTATCTTTGGGGGATTTCAATTTTCAACCTAGATTATACCAAAACAAGCATGAGTCTTTTCAGAAAATTTTTTGGCACCGGTAATGATGCATCTGACGAAGAAAGTCAAAGCGAATTCAACAATACTCCTTCTAGCTTTTCATTGCTTCCTGTAGATGAAAAGTTCACTTATAACTTCAAAAAAAATGGCGGTAAGTTTTTATATTGTGAAAACTTAAACGAGGTAAAAGACCAATTTCTGAATATTTTAGAAGAAAATGATTGGTTTGAATGCGAAGCCTTATGCTATGAACCAAAGCTTTATAGCATTTTGGACGAAAATAAGCTGCAATACGATAAGCCAGCAAGTCCAAAATTTTTATTTGCCAGCTGCGAAAACTTGATTGCCGATGAAGGTTCAGTACTTTTTTCTTCAAATCAAATCAAGCAAAACAAACCAAATGATTTGCCGAGCAACATCATAATTTTAGCTACAACAAGTCAAATTTTAGAAGCAAAAAGCGACGGTCTTCGTGTGATTAAAAAGAAATACGAAAAAGACTATCCAACAAATATTACCACTATAAAATATTTTGAGAAAGCTAAAGACGAAGACTTTCTTCAATATGGAAGCTCTGCAAAGAACTTGTATCTGCTGCTTCTAGAAGATTTATAAGATGAACGAATCGCTAAAGAGATTATTATCTGGTGTAATTTATATAGCACTGCTTATAATCGCTACTTCTTATTCTGTCAACAGTTTTTATCTGCTATTCGGAATATTTATGGTAATTGCTATTTATGAATTTTGCCAGTTAATTCATTTAAACAATATAGCCCCAATTCTTTTAGGTACTTCCGCCTATTGTATAGCAACCCAATTTAGAACCAATCAGACAAATGATATTTTGCTTTTAATCGCAACCTTGTTTGTTTCTGTAAAATGCTTGCTCCTTCTTTTCAATTCAAAAAAAGAAAAATTCGATACGCTTTCCAAATTCGTATACACTATTGGATATGTTATTCTTCCTTTTATAATTATTACAAAGATTCCGTTTTCATATAACGAATATAAACCCAAAATAATCATCAGTATTTTTATTTTGATTTGGACGAATGATACATTTGCGTATATCGTTGGAAAATCAATAGGGAAACACAAACTAATCGAAAGAATATCTCCAAAAAAAACTATTGAAGGATTTATTGGTGGAATCTTATTTTCGGTCATTGCCGGAATTTTAATCTCAAAATTTTATTTTCAACCCAAACCTAATTACCTTTATAAATCAATAATTATTTGGACGATAAGTGCTGTAATCATTGGTATATTCAGTACTTTAGGCGACTTAATCGAATCTAAATTTAAAAGAATCGCAGGTGCAAAAGACAGCGGAAATATAATGCCGGGTCATGGCGGTATTCTAGATCGGTTGGATAGTATTATATTTGTAGCACCTTTTGTTTATCTGTTTTATCAAATCTTATATTATGTTTCATAAAGAAGGCGGAAAAATTATTTTAATAGCAACTACTATAACTGTAATCATTACACTGTTTGCACCAAAGTTGACTACGGTATTATGGTTAGAGAAAACCATTCAAATTGCCACTTTGGCATTTCTATTACTGATTTTGCAATTTTTCAGAAATCCAAATAGAAAAATTGAAGCAAATGATAAAGTTGTCCTAGCTCCTGTTGATGGCAAAGTAGTAGTTATCGAGGAAGTATTTGAAGACGAATATTTTAAAGACAAACGTTTGCAGGTTTCTATTTTTATGTCGCCAATTAACGTACACGTTACTCGATATGCCCTTAGTGGCAAAGTAAAATATAGCAAATACCATCCTGGAAAATACTTGGTAGCTTGGCATCCGAAAGCGAGTACCGAAAACGAAAGAACAACTGTTGTTATCGAAAATAGAGTGTTTGGTGAAATTCTTTATCGCCAAATTGCTGGAGCATTAGCTAGAAGAATTGTAAATTACGCCGAAGAGGGAATGCAAGTGCGTCAAGGTGATGATGCCGGATTTATAAAATTTGGTTCAAGAGTCGATATGTTTTTCCCATTGGGAACAAAAATAGAAGTGAAACTTCAGCAAAATGCTGTGGGAAACCAAACAGTTATCGCTATAAAAGAATAAACTGAAATGGCTGAAAAAGAATTAGATATTCGATTTCAAGAAGCAGTTGAAATTGCTTCAAATATGTCACAATCTGAGCTTCCGCAAGATGTGCAATTGCGTTTGTATGCCTATTATAAACAATCTACTTTTGGCACAATTAACTACAATCAATCATCAGATTTTGATTTACGAAATGCTTTTAAAACCAATGCCTGGATGCAAATTAGTCATTTATCCATCGAGGAAGCTAAAGAATTATATATAGAAGCAATTCACGCGATTGCAAATGATAAAAAATAGATTATGAAATCGAAGATTCTTTCAATTGTTTTATGCTTTTCTTTTCTCATATTACTTCCATCCTGTAAAAGAAAAAAGCTTACCGAAGTAGTTGAAGTTCCATTACCATCAGCTGAAGAAAAAATCACCATTGGCCAACCTGATGATGTAAGTGCTATTGAAGGACAATTCTCATTACTAAAATTACCTTATGAATACAATGCGCTTTCACCAAGTATTTATATACTTACGATGGAAATGCATTACTCCAAACATTATTTGACATATACCAACAACCTAAATAAATTAGTTATAGAAGATGCAACATTAATCGATTTAAGCATTGAAGACATCTTAAAAAAATGCGATGGAAGCAATGCCGATTTAAAAAACAATGCGGGTGGTTATTATAATCATAGTTTATTTTGGGAAGGCATGTCTCCTAAATCCGGCGGACAACCTAAAGACACATTGGCAACACTTATTACCAGAGATTTTGGTTCATTTGAAGTCTTCAAAACACAATTTTCTGATGCAGCTGATAAACAATTCGGTTCTGGTTGGGCTTGGTTAGTTGTTGATAAAACAGGTAAATTACAAGTCACTAGCACACCAAATCAAGACAATCCTCTGATGCCAAAACAAATAGTTTCTGGCACACCAATTTTAAATCTCGATGTTTGGGAGCACGCTTATTATTTAGATTATCAATACAAACGAAAAAAATATATTGACAACTTCTTCAAAATCATCAATTGGAAAAAAGTTTCCGAACGTTATGAAGAAGCAGTTGCGAAGAAATAAGTTTCATAAAAAAATCCCGATTCCTCGGGATTTTTTGGTTACAAAATATAATCTGTACTGATAAAATTAGATTCTTTACTGTTCAATAACGCTTGTAAGATTTCGTTGTTATACGCATTGTCTTTTGAAGCTACAAAGGTTCGAATAGAAAACGAACGCAAGGCATCATGAATACTCAATGTTCCCACAGCGGAATCTTTTCTTCCCGTAAACGGATACGCATCCGGACCGCGCTGACACGAGCTGTTTAAATTCACTCGACAAACCAAATTTACTAAAGTGTCAATTAACGGCGCTATGGTTTTAATGTCTTTTCCAAACAAACTCACCTGCTGTCCATAATTGGATTCAGCCATATCATTTAACGGTTCCTGAATGTCTTTAAAAGTTAAAATTGGAATAACCGGTCCAAATTGCTCTTCGTGATATACACGCATTTCTTTATTTACCGGAAACAAAACGGCCGGAAAAATATAATTATCCGAACGTTCGCCACCTTTTGCATTGATGACTTTAGCGCCTTTGCTTTTAGCATCATCTATTAATTCCTGAATATAATCAGGTTTATCTTTTTCAGGTAACGGCGTTAATGAAACGCCTTTCTCCCATGGATTTCCAAAAGGAAGCGCATCTACTTTTTCTGTAAATCTTCTATTGAATTCAGCTGCAATAGATTCGTGTACGTAGAGAATTTTAAGTGCAGTACAACGTTGCCCATTAAAAGACAAAGTTCCCATAATACATTCTTGAATCGTCAAATCTAAATCGGCATCCGGAAGAATAATCGCTGGGTTTTTAGCTTCCAATCCTAAAATCAAACGCAAACGGTTTTTATTGGGATGCTGATCTTGCAATGCAATAGCCGATTTACTGTTTCCAATTAATGCTAAAATATCTATTTTCCCAGATTTCATTATTGGCGAAGCAACATCTC
>CALQCV020000146.1 GCA_943329165.2 Candidatus Nitrotoga sp. CP45
CGCTTCATCTCGGCATCTTTATCTGCCGGTTTCATTTTGCCGTGAACGATGGAAATGCTGTATTGTGGTAGAGGAAAATCTCTAGAAATACTTTCGTATCCATCCATCAAATCCTTATAATCCATGGTTTCACTTTCTTGGATTAATGGATAAACAATATAGATTTGTCGGCCTTTGGCAATTTCATCCTTAATAAATTTCCAAACTTTTAAACGATTACTGTCATAACGATGTACGGTTTGGATTGGTTTTCTTCCCGGTGGTAATTCGTCAATCACCGAAATATCTAAATCGCCATACAAACTCATGGCTAATGTTCTTGGAATTGGAGTAGCGGTCATTACCAAAATATGTGGCGGGATAGCCCCACCAACCTCCCCAGAGGGGAGGCTTTCTAAAGTTGCGGTAATTTTTTCAATTACATTATCAGTATTCTCGATAACTTCTTCATTGCTAAATCGTATGACTTTAAAACCTAGTTCATTTAAGATTTCGGTTCGCATTTCATCGGCTTCTTTTTGTTCAATAGTGTTATGATAGCCACCATCAACCTCAATGATGAGTTTCTTTTCGATGCAAATAAAATCAGCAATGAATATATCTATTATATGTTGTCTTCTGAATTTATATGTTAGATTTTTGTTTCGTAAACACTCCCATAAGATAGCTTCCGCTTTTGTATTGTTCTTTAGATTTTGTGTTTTAAGTTCTTTTAATAGATTGTAAGTTGATGGTCTAGCTGTTTGATATTTTTGTTTAACGCTATCCACTTCCTTCCTTTGGAAGGATTGAGGAAGGCCTCCTTTTTTCCAAAGTTTAGAACGTTGCTCCACACCAAAACGATGTTGCTCGTCAATGATGGCAAGACCTAAATTATGAAATTGTACTTTGTCTTCGAGCAAAGCATGTGTCCCAATAAGAATGTGCAAACTTCCGTTTTCCAGTTCTTCGTGGATGATTTTTCTATTGGCAGTTTTGGTTGAGCCTGTTAGTATTTTTATGTTGATGCTTAAGTGTTTGGCCAATTCGGTTAAGCCATTGAAATGTTGGTTTGCCAAAATTTCTGTTGGCGCCATCAAGCAACTTTGAAAACCATTATCTAAAGCAATCAGCATGGCCATAAGCGCCACAATTGTTTTTCCAGAACCAACATCGCCTTGCAAAAGACGGTTCATTTGGGCATTGGTACCCATGTCATTTCGGATTTCTTTAAGCACTTTTTTCTGAGCATTCGTCAACTCAAATGGCAAATGATTCTGAAAGAAATTATTAAAATAGTCGCCGACAACCGTAAAAGGATGTCCTTTTATTTTATGCTTACTAACTAGGTTTTTTGTAATCAATTGCAATTGGATAAAGAACAGCTCTTCAAACTTTAATCGGAATTGCGCTTTGGATAAAAGTTCCTGGCTTTTTGGAAAATGAATATTGAACAGCGCCGCGTTTTTTGGAATTAATTTCAATTCGTCTAAAAGATAAGCAGGCAAAGTCTCTACAAATTTTGCTTGTGTTTCTAAAAATAATTGTTGTATCATTTTATTGACAACACGATTGGAAATCCCACGATTGGTCAAGGTTTCTGTTGATGGATAAACAGGTTGCATGGCGGAACGCAGGCTTTGTTCATGTTCGGTAAGCAATTCCATTTCGGGATGCGCCATATTGAAAGTGTTTCCAAAAGACGCTACTTTCCCAAAAACCACATAGGAAAAATTGAGTTTCAAGCTGTCGCGAATCCATTTATGGCCTTGAAACCAGGTAAGTTCAATTTGGCCGGTTTCATCCACGAAAGTGGCAACCAATCGCTTTTTGGCTTTGCCAAATTCAACCGTTTTGATATTGATTATTTTGCCAATGATTTGCACTTCGCTATCATTTTTTTGCAACTCGTTTATTTTGTAATAACGTGTTCTGTCGATGTAGCGGTTCGGAAAAAAGTTGACTAAATCTTCATAGCGATGAATACCCAATTCCTTCCGCAGCAACTCACCACGTTGGGGTCCAACGCCTTTAAGGTATTCGATAGAAGTTTGTAGCAGTGAGTTTGACATTTTTTGAGATAATAGATAATAGACAGATAGATGATAGACTGTCTTTCATCTTTTCGTCTATCATCTCTTCGTCTTTTACTAAAGCGAAGATAGTTTTTTAATTTGAAAATTTGAGAAGGAGCGAATTTGAAAATGATTATATTCGTATCAGATAATGTATTGTTATGCGACATTTATTTTTTCTTCTTTTTACCGTTTTCACTTTTGCCCAACAAAATCATAAAGTAGATTTTAAGACTGCTTTTGGAAATATATCGGTTAATCCAATTGAGAAGAAAGTTTCTGGTTCTGTTCGGTATATTTTTGATGTTAAACAAACTATCGACACCATTAGAATTGATGCACAAAAGATGGTTATTACCAATGTTAAAATCAATAATAAAACTGTAAAATTTACCAATACAGGAAGAACACTAAATCTTTTTGAAGGATATAAAACCGGAAAAAACAAGGTTGCCTTTATCTACGAAGCCACGCCAAAACAAACGATGTATTTTAATGGTCACTTCGACTGCGCTCAGTGTGACAAAGATTCTATCATCCCGAGCGCAGTCGAGGGACAAGTTTGGACACAAGGTCAGGGGAAATATACCAGCCATTGGTTTCCGAGTTTTGATGATGTAAATGAAAAAGTGATTTTTAACCTAAACATTAGTTTCGATAAAAAATATCAGGTTTTATCCAATGGCGTTTTGCTCAAAGAGCTTCCTAATAAAAATCAAATGATTTGGCAATATGAAATGAAAAAACCAATGAGTTCCTATTTGTTGGCGGTTGTCATTGGTGATTTTAGACATCAGGTTGTTGCTTCTAAATCGGGAATTCCGTTGCAATTGTTTATTCAGACCAAAGACACAGCCAAATTTGAATCTACCTATCGATACTCAAAACAAATCTTTGATTATCTGGATGAAGAAATAGGAGTGAAGTATCCTTGGAAAATCTACAAGCAAATTCCAGTAGAAGATTTTTTGTATGCGGGAATGGAAAATACTTCAGCTACCATTTTTGCGGAAGATTATGTTGTTGATGCTATTGGTTTTAACGATAGAAATTATGTTAATGTCAATGCGCATGAGTTGGCTCACCAATGGTTTGGCGATTTGGTTACTGCAAAATCAGGAAAGCATCATTGGTTACAAGAAGGTTTTGCGACCTATTATGCTTTGTTGGCAGAGCGACAGATTTTTGGAGATGATTATTTTTACCATCAGTTATACCGTAGTTCTTTGCAATTGCGAAATGCTGCAAGAACTGATACCATTCCCGTGTTGAATGAAAAGGCGAGTTCCTTCTCATTTTACCAAAAAGGCGCTTGGGCACTGCACTTAATAAGAGAAACTATTGGGCCAAAATTGTTTCAGAAAGCTGTAATCAACTATTTAAAAAAGCACCAGTTTCAAAATGCTGAAACTGATGATTTCTTAGTAGAAGTTAAAAAGGTTTCCAATTTTGATACGGAAAAATTTAAGAAAGTTTGGTTAGAAGATTATCGTTTTCGAAATGATGAAGCCAATGTGTTATTGAAGAAAAATGAATTCATTCGGACACTTTTTGAAACCCAAAAAATGCGTTTGAAACCATTTGCTGAGAATAAAGAAAAATTTAAGGAATTGTTGCAATCGAATGTTTTTTATCCCGTGAAAACGGAAATTTTGTATCAAATAAAAGACATTTCTTTTGAAGACAAAAAGGAATTATTGCTTTTAGCTTTACAAACAAATGATGTCAAAGTACGGCAATCAGTGGCTGAGTTTACCGATGAAATTCCATTAGAGTTCAAAACTAATTATGAAACATTATTAGATGATGTTTCTTATGATACCAGAGAAATTGCATTTATGAATTTGTGGAAAAATTTTCCGGAAAGCAGGACTGTTTATTTAGCTAAAGCCGAGAAATGGATTGGTGGCAACGATAAAAGTTTAAGATCATTATTTTTGACTTTTTCTATCGAAAATCAAAGTCCTGAAAAAGACAATTATTATAAAGAACTTGTTAATTACAGCTCACCATTGTATGAAAGTTCTGTTCGCCAAAATGCTATTATCAATGCGTTAGCGATAAACGAAAAAGACCCAACCGTGTTGAAAAATTTGATTAATGCTACCACACATTACAAATGGCAGTTTACAAAATTTGCCCGTGATAAAATTAGAGAGCTATTTGTTGGTGGCGCAAAACCTCAATTTCAAATGATATATCAAACGCTTTCTGAAAAGGAAAAGATACAGTTAGATAAACTTTTAGAAGAAAAGAAATGAGAGCATTAGTAATTTCCGGTGGCGGCAGTAAAGGCGCATTTGGAGGCGGTGTAGCACAGTATTTACTTCAGGAAAAAGAATATAAATATGATATACTTATAGGAAGTTCTACAGGAAGTTTGCTTATTCCGCATTTGGCTTTGGGTGAAGTTGATAAAATTTACAGCATTTATACCAACGTTGAAATGAGCAAAATTTTCGACATTAATCCCTTTGTTGTAAAGCATAAGGATGGCGTTGAAGTTGTTTCCATAAACCATTTTAATGTGATTTTACAATTTTTAAAAGGGAAAAGAACTTTTGGCGAAAGCTACAAGTTGCGAAAATACATCCGGAAAAACTTTACTTTAAAGGAGTTCACTCAATTAAAAGCATTAGGTTGTGATATAGTGGTTACTGTTACTAATTTGTCTAAAAACGAAGTAGAGTATAAGTCGATTAAAGATTTTGAATACAATGAATTTTGTGATTGGATTTGGATTTCCTGCAATTACATTCCTTTTATGAGTTTGGTTAAAAAGAACAATTATGAATATGGCGATGGCGGATTTTCGAGTTTGGTTCCCATAAGAGAAGCTATAAATCGTGGCGCCACCGAAGTTGATGTGGTGATATTAGAAACCGAAATGCAGGTTTCTCCTAGAAGTATTGGCAAAAATCCGTTTTCTTTGATGATTGATTTGTTTCAAACGTTGCTAATCCAAGTTGAAAAACATGATATAACCATTGGGAAATTATCAGCAAAAAACAAAAATGTAAAACTCAATTTATACTACACACCAACGCAGCTTACTAATAATGCTTTGATTTTTAATAAAGAAAAAATGAAACAATGGTGGCATCAGGGGTATGAATATATCAAAAACAAAAGCGAATTGATGAGTGATAATTTGCAGTGATTGATTTTTCCTAAAATTAAATTTATTCAAAGAGATAAGCTAATTCGTTTATAACACTATGTATAATTTAGTTAGTGTTTTATTATTCGTTACTTAAAATGTACACTTTTTGCCTACTTTTTATTTACAGCTTTACGTTATTTTTAGCGGATAAATTGTATAAATGTTAGTAAAAGTTTTTGGAAGTGCTGTTTTTGGAGTGGAAGCCACTACAATTACTGTAGAAGTAAACATCGATAAAGGTGTTGGTTATCATTTGGTTGGTTTGCCCGACAATGCCATTAAAGAAAGTAGC
>CALQCV020000147.1 GCA_943329165.2 Candidatus Nitrotoga sp. CP45
CTATTGTTTGACTTGATGAAGTACTGTTGTTTATTGTTAAATTCAATACTTCTGTATGACATCCTGTTACTACCGAACGTGTTCCTGATGTAGTATAGGTTTGACCGTTTAATGACCATGTATAACTATCACATGCCGTTGCATTTGTAGTATTAGTTGAACTTGGAGTTATGGTTAACTCTAATGTTTTTGTATCACATCCTGAAACATAAGTATAAGTTCCACTTGCAGTATAGGTAGCTCCATTAGCTGACCAAGTATAGCTATCACAAGCTGAAATAGTAGTACTACTAGAAGTACTTGGTGTAATTGTTAAGTTTAATGTTTTAGTGTCTGTACAACCCGAAACATTGGTACTAGTAAAAGTATAAGTTCCTGATGCAGTGTAAGTAGTTCCATTTACAGACCATGTGTAATTATCACAAGCACTAAGTGTTTGAGAAGACGAAGTACTTTGGTTAATCGTTAAATTTAATGTCTTAACATCTGGACATCCAGAAGCATTTGTACTTGTGTAAGTATAAGTTCCCGAAGTAGTATAAGTTTGAGCATTTACAGCCCAAGTATAAGTATCACAAGCTACTTCTGTTTGGCTTGACGACGAACTAGCGTTTATTGTCAAATATAATGTTTGGTTTTGTGGACATCCTGCCGCATTTGTTCCTTCAAACACATAAGTTCCCGACGTAGTATACGTATTTCCGTCAACGATCCAAAAATAACTATCGCATGCTGTTATTGTTTGACTTGATGGTGTACTATTATAGATTGTTAATACTAATGTTTTCGTATCACACCCTGACACAAAAGTATAAGTTCCGCTTGATGTATAGGTCTGACCATTTACAGACCAAGTATAAGTATCACATGCAGAAGTTGTAGTAGTACTACTTGTAATTGGGGTAATCGTTAAATTTAATGTTTTCGTATCGCATCCTGTTACTGAAGTATACGTTCCAGATGTAGTATAGGTTTGACCATTCACTGACCAAATATAACTTCCACACGCACTTGCTGTTGTAGAACTACTTGTACTAGGTGTTATGGTCAAATTCAATGTTTTAGTATCACAACCTGAAACATAAGTGTACGTTCCACTTGAAGTATATGTTTGTCCATTAACTGACCATGTGTAAGTATCACATGACGAAACCGTTTGGCTTGATGATGTATTATCATTAATAGTAACTCCTAAAGTTGAACTATTTGAACACCCTGAACCATTTAAAGAGTATGTAATTGTTGCTACTCCTACTCCTGCTCCAGTAACTACTCCAGAAGAATTTACAGAAGCTATACTAGAATTTGAAGAAGACCAACCTCCTCCGGTTGTACCGTCCGTTGTTACTGTACTAGTGCCATTCAAACAGAAAGACTGTAATCCACTCAACGTTCCAGTATTAGGCAATGGTATAATAGTTACGGTAAAGGAATTGTTACTACTTGCTGCGCCCGAGGTACTATTTCTAACTGTCAAAACCCCATTATAAGTTCCTGGAGTCGCACCACTTGGCACAGACAAAACTATAGGTGAAGTAGATAATGTTGCATTTGTCACACTAGCAAAACCTGCACTGATAGCAGTTGAATCATAAACAATACTGTATTGATTTGGAGTATTTGTAGTCGCTGTGTAAGGCAAATCAGCCGTTGTAATCCCTTTACATACTGAGGGATTTACTCCCAAAGTAATTGTAGGAGCTGGAGCTAAAGCGGTAACTTTTTGTCCTGAACTGTAATAAGACCAGTTTTCAGAATAAAAATAGTAATCATAATTTGTCGATGCAGTTACTGTATTTGTTGCAGAAGATCCAACTCCAGTTGCGTATACAACTGTTCCTGAACCTATTGTGCTATTAAGAGCATACGCTGTTCCGTTAGTTGGAGCAGTAGGTGTAGCATCTTTTGGATACCTAACAATCATAACATTGTAATTTGTACTTCCTCCGATGAATTTTGTCCATCCCAACGATGCAGTTGTTCCCGAAATACTCGCCGTACAAGAGGTAGGATTTCCAAGAGCATTCACTGTAACTGGAATATAATTTCCACTGGTGTATACTGTATAATTATTCCCATTTTGATAAGCGACTAAATTTACATCTAATCTATAACTACCTGCAGCAGTGCAATGAACGGAGTTAGCACCTGTATTAGGAACATATTCGTATTTTTTATTAGACCCACTTGAACAAACTCCTGAACTACTAAAAGGTAATGTTAATGCTGTGCCGAATGCAGGAGCAGTTCCTCCAACAACATAATAACGCCATTGTAAAAAAGAACCATCGCCACTTGACGGAAAACCATAAGTTAGCGTATTTCCTCCCATATAGAATTTATCACCTATGTAAGCTGTGTATGCAGATGTGTTTCCAGTACTTAAATTTCCAGTTCCTGCGCCATCACAGGCTTGGCTACTTGTATTAAACCAAGTAGTAACCGCAGTTGTTCCTTGTAATACAGCAACTTTACCTCCAAACTGACCTTGTGCGAAACCATTAACACAAAATGTTAATAGAATGAGAAGCAAACCATGCTTAAGAACTCCTTTAAAACTGCTATCTATAAAAGATAAAAATTGAGAATTAGTATTTTTTTTCATCATATAAAAAATTTTACTTAAAAATTAAAAAACCTTTTTACCAAAGCATCGAAATCGATTTAGGGCAACTAAAATAATAATAATTCTCAAAATTAGGTTAAAAAAAAATTAATACTATGAGCGCAAACGTTTTCGTGTTAATAAATTATTGAATTACGGCATTTAAAAAATACAAAAAAACTTGTCTTTCGATAAGGGATTTACTTATTTTAGTTTCTATTTTGTGTACTCTATCTTTTAATCACTCTCAAAGTTCTCACTTTTTTACCTTGAGTTAAAACAACGTTGTAAATACCACTTAAATAAGGATTTCCAACTTGTAGACCGTACACCTAACTAGGGCTAACGGTACGCTTTTCGATCAATTTACCAATCATATCATAAACCATAACGCCTACTTTATCCTCACTTGAACTAGTTGCACTCAAGTTGAAGTTTTCAGTATATGGATTTGGGTAAGCTGGTACATTAAATTCCTCTTTTACAACAACTGATTTAAGTGCTGTACAGCTTTTATAGAATACAGAATACACAGCAGAATAAGCTCCTCTACATTCAACATTTTGAAAAGGTTAATAAACCCCAAACCTTATTATATAGTTATCTAAAATCTTTTATAAACATGATAAACATTGTTAATTTTTTAAGGATAAACCCTTAATTTTTTTTTAGGTAATAACCTTGAATTTGCATTTAATATTTCAGGTAATAGCCTTATGAAAAAAAATAAACAACAATTGCTTTTACAACAAACCGATAAGAAATTAGAGGGGTTCAAGAATTTAAAATAAACGGTAGTCCCAACAAAAGGTTGGGTCAATACCTTTCGTATAGCACTAAAAATGTCGTTACGTCAATTGGGTAATTGTTTAAATATTACGCCACAAAGCACAAAAGAAATTGAAGAACGGGAAGCAAATGGCACAATTACGTTAAAATCATTGCGTGACGTAGCCAATGCTATGGATATGCAAATGGTGTATGGTTTTGTTTCCAAGCATGAATCGTTAGAGCACATGATTGAAAAACGTGAGAAGGAATTAGCCACTGAAATTGCGATGCGTACTAACAATAAAATGACGTTAGAAGACCAACAAGATTCAATGGGCCGTATTGAAAAAGCCATTGCCCAAAAAACAAATGAAATTAAAAGTGAAATGCCAAAATACTTATGGGATTAACGACTGAATACATAGAAGGTCAAACTCCTTTGGATGAAGATAAAAAAGGATTGCGTATTCCTTCTATAACTACTCAGAAGGAATTAGATGAATTTGAGCAACTTAATATTGAGAAAGCGACACAATGGACTTTAGGTAAAAAACTAAACGCCGAACACCTGTTTTCACAAAAAAATTATTAAAAACGTACATAAGCGAATGTATGGAGAAATTTGGAAATGGGCAGGCACTTTTAGAACCTCAGAAAAGAACTTAGGTATCAAGAGTTGTCTAAATACCTTTGAATTAAAGAAGTTATTGGACTATGCTATTTTTTGGAAGGAAAACAATACGTATGATTTTGAAGAATAAGCCATTATATTTAAAAATTGCATGGAAAGTATCCATTGTTTTTCCAACGGAAACGGAAGACATTCTCGCTTAATGGCAGATTTGATAACGGAAAAATTATACAGAAGTAACTTCTTTTCTTGGGGAAGAGTAAATTTAGTAAAAGCCACTGAAGTTAGGAGCAACTATATACAGGCGATTAGAAAGGTAGATAAAAACAATATAAAGCCTCTAATTGACTTTGCGAAAATATAACCTATTTGAAAGAATTACTATAAAAAATGGTTACAGTCGCCACTATTACTGACACTATCACTCTAAAAAGATATTTTATTTATTAAAAAATAATTTTATGTGTTTTTTTTAAAAATTTTACCCAATAAAAACTTCCAGAAAACCCAACATTTGATTCGAAGTTAAATCAATATTGCCCACTATAAATATTCCAAAGTCCGCTCCAAAGCCATTCCTCTTGAACCTTTTATAAGAAGCGTTTTGTTTTCCAATTTTACTGCTACTAAATACTTGGCAAAGTCTTCGAACGTATTATAAAAATGGAAGTTCTCTTTTTGAATACTATTTGCAATAAAATCCTTGCCTACAAAGTGGCACTCAAAAGAACTATTTAGGTTTAAAAAATTAACAATGGCTTTGTGTTCCGCTAGACTTTCTTCACCAAGTTCATACATATCACCAATAATGACGCACTTATTAGTCTTGTCTAATTGAATGAAATTCTCCAACGCCACCAGCATGCTGCTCGGATTGGCATTGTAAGCATCTAATATAATTTCATTTGATCCTTTTGTCAATAGTTGAGAACGATTATTTTCGGGAATATAGCTCTCAATGGCTGCTTTTATATCATCCGTCGGAACTTCAAAATGATAACCGATAGCAATCGCAGCATTGATATTATTAGCGTTATACAATCCAATTAAATGCGAATTGATTTCTATGCCTAACGTTTTGATTGTAACAAAAGGATTTGCTGAAACATCATCTATAAAAACAGTGACCCTATTATTTTTTTGACTGAAGGTAATTCTGTTAAAATCTACAGTTTTTTGATTCTGAATTTCGTCATCTAGATTTACAAACACAGATTTGTTATTGGATTTCAGAAAAGTATACATTTCACTTTTCCCTTTTATTACACCTTCTACTCCACCAAAACCCTCGAGATGTGCTTTGCCAAAATTAGTAATATAACCATAATCTGGTTGGGCAATTTCACATAAAAACTCAATCTCTTTTTGGTGATTGGCACCCATTTCTACAATTCCGAATTTTGTTTCAGTAGTGAATGATAATAACGTTAGCGGAACACCAATGTGATTGTTTAAATTTCCAACCGTCGCTTTGGTCTTGAACTTTTTGGAAA
>CALQCV020000148.1 GCA_943329165.2 Candidatus Nitrotoga sp. CP45
AAATGACTTTATGTGTGTCTATTTCGTGCAGAAAAAACTTCTTTACATCTTTAAACTCTATGGCGTTTTCATGCTTAGGAAACACCGAATAATCATTTTTTAAAATGGCATTCAGAGAAGTATATTTCCAAGCTTCCTCTTTTTTAGTCGGGAAACCTTTATTTTCAAAGTTTTTTATAGCCGAAGTCCGAACATCGTGCAACTCATTGTGCACATCGATGCTTTCTTCAAACGCCATAAAAGACGAGATTAATTTATCTTTTAGTTCCATAATTTTAGTTTGCAGTCGCAGTTTGCAGTCGCAGTCAATGCAGTAAATACTGATAACTGAGACTGAGACTGAATACTATTGCACTTCCGCTTTAATCCAGTCGTATCCTTTTTCCTCTAATTCGTAAGCCAGTTCTTTTCCACCCGATTTTACGATTTTTCCATCCATCAAAACATGAACGAAGTCCGGGATTATATAATCTAACAAACGCTGGTAATGCGTGATTACAACCACTGCGTTGTCCTCGCTTTTCAATTTGTTTACACCATTGGCCACAATTCGCAACGCATCAATATCTAAACCCGAATCGGTTTCGTCAAGGATTGCCAGTTTTGGCTGTAGCATTGCCATTTGAAAAATCTCATTACGCTTCTTTTCTCCACCCGAAAAACCTTCGTTTAAAGAACGTGATAAGAACTTACGATCAATTTCCAACAACTCGGATTTCTCACGGATTAGTTTGAGCATTTCATTTGCCGGCATTTCCTCTTTTCCGTTGGCTTTCCGGCTTTCGTTGATAGCTGTTTTCATAAAGTTAGTTACCGAAACTCCCGGAATTTCAACCGGATATTGAAAGGACAGAAAAACGCCTTTATGTGCTCTTTCTTCAGGAGCTAATTCGGAAATATCTTCACCTTCTAAAAGGATTTCGCCCTCGGATACTTCATATTTTTCATTTCCGGCAATGATTGAAGCTAGCGTACTTTTTCCGGCGCCATTTGGACCCATGATTGCATGAACTTCTCCTGCATTTACCTCAAGGTTGATTCCTCTTAATATTTCTTTGTCTTCGACGCTTGCATGTAGATTGCTAATTTTTAACATTTTATTCTATTTTTTAAACCATTAAGGTATTAAGACTAATTAAGTTATTATCCAACGCTTCCTTCCAATGAAATTTCAAGTAATTTTTGTGCTTCCACGGCAAACTCCATCGGCAATTTATTCAATACATCTTTACTGAAACCGTTTACTATTAAAGCGATTGCTTTTTCGGTTGGAATGCCACGCTGATTGCAATAGAAAACCTGGTCTTCACCAATTTTCGAAGTCGTTGCCTCATGTTCAATTATAGCGGACGAATTTTTGCTTTCGATATATGGAAACGTATGTGCTCCACAATTATTTCCCATTAACAAGGAATCACATTGCGAGAAGTTACGGGCATTGTCAGCTCTGGCGCTTATCTGAACCAAACCTCGGTAGCTGTTTTGTGATTTCCCAGCAGAAATTCCTTTTGAAATGATAGTTGATTTGGTGTTTTTACCCAAATGAATCATCTTGGTTCCGGTATCCGCTTGTTGGAAATTATTAGTTACCGCAATTGAGTAAAATTCTCCAATTGAATTATCGCCTTTTAAAATAACCGAAGGATATTTCCAGGTGATTGCCGAGCCAGTTTCTACCTGTGTCCAGGATATTTTTGCGCCTTTCTCGCACAAACCTCTTTTGGTTACGAAATTAAAAACGCCGCCTTTACCTTCTTTGTTTCCCGGATACCAGTTTTGAACGGTTGAATATTTAATTTCGGCACCATCCAAAGCAATTAATTCAACAACAGCTGCGTGCAATTGGTTTTCGTCTCGGCTTGGTGCTGTACAACCTTCCAAATACGAAACATAACTCCCTTCATCAGCAATTAAAAGGGTTCTTTCGAATTGTCCTGTTCCGGCTTGATTGATACGGAAATACGTTGATAATTCCATGGGGCATCGAACACCTTTTGGAATATAGCAGAATGAACCATCTGAAAAAACAGCCGAATTCAAAGCTGCGTAGAAATTATCTTTTTGAGGCACAACGGTTCCTAAATGTTTTCTAACTAACTCTGGATGTTCTTTAATTGCTTCAGAAATGGAGCAAAAAATAATCCCTTTTTCATTTAAAGTTTTCTTGAATGTTGTTGCCACTGAAACCGAATCGACTACAATATCCATTGCAATATTGTTCATCTTTTTCTGTTCGTCTAATGATATTCCAAGCTTTTTATACATTTCCAAAAGCTCCGGATCAACATCATCTATAGTTTTATTTGGGTCAACCTTTTTTGGCGCCGAATAATAAGATATTGCCTGAAAATCTGGTTTTTCATAATGAACATTAGCCCAATTTGGTTCAACCATCTCCTGCCAAGCACGAAAAGCTTCTATTCTCCAATCGGTCATCCATTGTGGCTCTTCTTTTTTCAAAGAAATGGCTCTAACTATATCTTCATTAAGGCCAATAGGAAATGTATCCGATTCAATATCAGTATAAAATCCATATTCATATTCTTTACTTTCGAGTTCAACTTTTAAATCGTCCTCTGTATATTTTGCCATTTGTTTTTAGTCTTAAAGTTTAAAAGTCAAAGGTTGGAAAGTCAATTTTAGTCTTTCGACTATATGACTTTCGACTATAATGAAAATGATTCTCCGCATCCGCAGGTTCTGGATGCATTTGGATTGTTAAATACAAAACCCTTTCCGTTTAATCCGCCCGAGAACTCTAAAATAGTTCCTGCCAAATACAGGAATGATTTTTTCTCTACAGCTATTTTTACGTGATTATCTTCAAAAACTTTGTCGTTTTCACCTAGTTCTTTATCAAATTTCAATTCATACGACAAACCCGAGCAACCGCCACTCTTTACTCCCACACGAACATAATCTTGAGCTGCATCAAAACCGTCATCATTCATCATATCAATGATTTTTTTGCTTGCTGTATCAGAAACTTTAATCATAACCTCGTTATTATTTGTTTTTAATAGGTGTTATGTAATTAGCTTAGAAACATTCACTTTAATTGAATATTTACTAATACTCATTTCATGGCTTATTTTGATTTTGTCTAAATAAAGGAGCAAAGATATTACTTATAAACGTTTTTGCTATATTTTTTAACATTTTTATGTTTAATGATAGGATAGGAAAAATTGATTTTTAATTCTATAAATTTGTATAAAGATTAAAAAATGAAAATTTACCCAATTGAAGCTGGAAATTTTAAACTCGATGGCGGCGCTATGTTTGGCGTAGTGCCAAAAACCATTTGGAATAAAACCAATCCTGCAAATGAGAATAATTTGATTGATATTGCTGCAAGATGTATGTTGATTGAAAACGGCAACAGACTAATTTTGATTGACACTGGAATGGGGAATAAGCAATCAGAAAAATTCTTTGGTTACTATTCTTTATGGGGAAATCATTCTATAGATAAATCGTTATCAAAATATGGTTTTCATCGAGATGACGTTACCGATGTTTTTATGACGCATTTACATTTTGACCATTGCGGGGGAAGTGTCAATTGGAATGCCGCCAAAACTGGTTACGAAGTGGCTTTCAAAAATGCCAAATTCTGGACGAATGAAAGTCATTGGGAATGGGCAATAAAACCTAATCTTCGTGAAAAGGCTTCTTTTCTTTCAGAAAATATATTACCAATCCAGGAAAGTGGTCAGTTAAATTTTATCACAAGACCAGAGGGAGATTTTCAAACGAACTCAGAATTAGATTTTGGAATTTTTTACGTAGATGGCCACACCGAAAAAATGATGTTGCCACATATTAAGTTCCAAGATAAAACTATTGTTTTCTGTGCCGATTTGATTCCGACTGCTGGTCATTTGCCTCTGCCTTATGTTATGGGGTATGACACACGACCACTTTTAACGATGCCTGAGAAATCGAAATTTCTTGATGCTGCCGTCGAAAATAAGCATTATTTATGGCTAGAACACGATGCGCACAATCAAATCATCACTGTTGAAAATACCGAAAAAGGCATTCGACTAAAAGAAGTTTTTAGCTGTGAAGATATCTTAACATTGTGTTAATCCTTTATATAACTATAAAAAACATTTTATTTTTACACCAATTCCTTAAATTTAAAAAATGAAGTTTATAAAAATTCTTTTATTGTCAATGTTTACATTGACCATGGCAGCCCAAACAGTTGCTAAAAAAACACCTTTAACAGATCAAGAACTTAAACGCTGGAGTCATCTTGATTTAGAAAAAGATTCTATTCCAGGAATGAGCGTTGACAAAGTGTACTCTGAATTTTTAAAAAACAAAAAAAGCACAAAAGTTATTGTCGCAGTTATAGATTCTGGTGTTGATATTGATCACGAAGACTTGAAAGCTACTATTTGGACAAATAAAAAAGAAATTCCAAATAATGGGAAAGACGATGACAAAAACGGATTTGTGGATGATGTTCACGGATGGAACTTTTTAGGCGAATCAAATAATGAAAATCTTGAAATGACACGTGTTTTGAAAAAAGCCGATGATGGTTCTGAAGTCTATAAAACAGCATTAGCTGATTACACAGCAAAACTTGCGGATGCGAATGATTTAAAAGAAAATGTAGATGTTTTACTGAAAGCAAATAAGGCAGTTCGTGAAGCTCTAAAAAATGACAACTACACTGTTTCAGAGCTAAAAGATATGCCTTCCGTTAAATTCGATTTGTATGATGCCAAACGAATCATGTTGTCTTATGCTGCTCAAAAAGGAGATTCTTTTCATGATGATTTAAAATCTTATCAAGACTATGTTTATGACCAAATAGATTATAATCTTAATAAGAATTTTAATCCCAGAAAATTAGTTGGCGACAATCCCGAAGATATAAATGATAAAAAATACGGTAACAATGTTGTTTATTCCAAAGATCGAAAAGATTCGCTTCATGGAACTCACGTTGCCGGAATAATTGCTCAAGTTAGAAACAATAATGTTGGTGGTGATGGCGTAGCGGATAATGTAGAAATTATGCCCGTTCGTGCTGTGCCAAATGGTGATGAGTATGATAAAGACATCGCCTTAGCTATTCGTTATGCGGTTGACAATGGCGCTAAAATAATTAATGGAAGTTTTGGGAAAGACTATTCTCCTCACGCTCAATGGGTTTATGATGCTATTAAATATGCTGCAAGTAAAGATGTTCTGATTGTTCATGCAGCTGGAAATGATGCTAAAAATATTGACACAGAACCAAACTTTCCTACAGACGATGTTGATGGTAAGGAGATTGCAGATAATGTTTTAACGGTTGGTGCTCTCAATTATGAATACGGAGAAAAAGTGGTTGCTAAGTTTTCAAACTACGGAAAAAGAAATGTAGATGTTTATGCGCCAGGTGTAAAAATATATGCTACCATTCCTGATAATAAATATAAATACCTTCAAGGAACTTCAATGGCATCTCCAAATGCTGCGGGAGTTGCTGCT
>CALQCV020000149.1 GCA_943329165.2 Candidatus Nitrotoga sp. CP45
AGCCCTTTTGTTTGAGTTCCAATCCATAAAAAATTGTGTGTTGGATCGTATTTAACAATACGGACGAAATTTATAGAATTTAAAGAGGATGGAGTCAAATTTTTATAGGTGACAAGATTCATTAATTCGAAATCATTCGTTAATGTAAAACTCATGAGATTATTGTCAGTTCCTAGCCAGTAATGATTTTTGACATGCGCAATTGAAAAAACAATTGGATTGGTCCTATTGTTCGTATTTAGTTTTTTAGTGACATAATTATTTTTTTCAAAAGTGACTAGATATAAACCGTCAGAGGCGCCTACTAGAATGTGTTTATTATCGATTTTGGATAATGCGAAAATCGATTTTCCATTTAGTATTGACTTCACTACTGTTAGATTGGCAGTATCATAAATAAATAGCCCTTCAAATAAAGTACCTACCCACAAATTACCATTATCATCTTTAATAATTGATCGGGTATTACTAACTATTGAATTGTTTTTATAATCTTTAATCTGATAGTTTTTAAATTTTAGTCCCGAATTATTTTGAAAAAACACACCGTTACCTAATGATCCAATCCACAGGGTTTTATCTCTAGAAATATATATACTTTTAATTTTTCTAGTCGGTAAATCAATTGCTGTAATAGTTGAAGAGGTAAAATCATTATTTCTGAGGGCTTCTTTATTTATTTTAATAGCCCCGTCGGCTCGGGATGTCACAATAAGATTGTTTTGATGATCTTGAATGATGTTTGCTATTCTGGAAAAATTGACGGTCGAATCCTTTTTTGGATAAATTTTAGTTACTAAAAAGTTTCCTTTATCTCCATTTAAATGAAACAATCCGTTGTTTTGCGTACCTATCCAGATATTTGAAAAGTTATCCTGAAAAAAGGCAGATATAGTAACATCCGCTGAGGGTTCTATGCGAATTTTAGCTAAAACGATTAATTTATTGCCACTAATTTTGGTTAAAATAACTTGGTTTTTATTAGTCAACCAATAGCTTCCATTTTTATCTTTTTCTTGAATTTTTAAAGATTCAAGTTCTAAACTTGAAGGGATTTTATAACGAATACTCTTTTCGCAAATTGATTTTGTGTTTTCCTCCGTAAAAAGTTCTTTTCCCGAATTGATACTCCAAAGTCCATTTTGACTAGTGAACATAATTTTACCACTAATCGCTTTAATGGATTGTATGTTTTGACCAAAAACACTGTTTTTGGGGTTGTATTTTTTTAAATTGTATAATTTATGTGTAATAGGATTATAAACAGTAAGACCTTGTTCTGTAGCAATCCAAATATTACCAGCAAAATCCTGTGTAATTGAATTTATAGTATTGTCTGAAAGATCGTTGAATGAATTTCCTGCATAAAACGTTTTAATATTGATGCCATCATAACGGTTCAGTCCATAATGAGTACCAAACCACATATACCCATCTCTATCTTGAAATATGGAAGTTATGCCGTTTTGCGACAAACCTTGTTTGTTGTCTATGTTTTTAAAATTAACAATATCAGGCTGTATACCGTATGAATGGATGCAAAAAAATAATGTGATTAGTAATGTTAGAATTCTTCGCATTTATCGTTTCTATTGGTAATATTGTATGTCTTCAAACTCAAGTTGCCTTTTTCTACGAGGATATCTAGTTAATAATTCAAAGATAATTTTTTTTTGATTTGTTATTGATTTAATTTTTAGGTACTCATTTGTGCTACTAATAATTGCAATTTTATTTCATTTAATTTTTATCTTCTATTTAATCTCATTTTCCCACTTCCAAAATAAACATCTGCGGATGGTAAGTTGTTTAATGATTTATGATGTCGCTAATTATTCTATCGGTTAAAAAACTTTTTCAAAGCAGCTTTTAATTCATTTAGCTCGAAGTAAGTGTTTAGTTTTAAACATTTTTATTGTCTGGTGAAAGTAAGGAAAAGCCCCGTCCACTCATCACAAATTGAAAAATAACCAATTAAATATTACTTGTTTCCTTATTTATAAAACCGTTATTTTTTTAATTTCAGAAATAAGCTCTCCATCGGGTGTAAATCCTTCGATATGAACCTTAATTTCTTTTTGGTTCCCTTTCGGAAACTTAACTTCAAAAGTAGCGCTGTCGTTCAGCATTATAGTTGGTGTCCAATTTAAAGTCCCAAAATAATACAACTCTTTTTGGGTTTCAAAATAGGAATTTTTAAATTCTATATTTTTAACAAAGCCATTTGTTACAATCATTGAAGAGTATTGGGTCTTGAAATATTTGTTACTACTCCCCCCTTTTTTTAAATAAACTTTTATTGTGCCTACACCTCTACTAGAATTATCAGAAAAACCAGATTTATCAATATAGATTTCATCAACCTCACTGAGTTGGAAATTGAATAAAAAATTAAAATCGGTTTGTTCAATATCATCAACATAAACCATTGGAGAATTACTAGAATTTGCATTATATGAAGTTTTAATATAGGCTTCGTTAGTTTCGAAATCAACTCCTGTTCTATAACCATGTCTATCTATAAAATCAAAAACAGTCCCTTGTTGTCCTTCTTCAATTTTATAACCTTGCGCATTCATGCTCATTTTATCTTTATTAGTAAGAATTTCTTTTTTGAAATTGTTTTGCAATATTACTTCATTTAATTTTACAGAGGAATCTGTTTTTGAATCTGCAAAAGTAAAATTTGTGTTTGGATTTTTTAGGACTGGACAATTTGAATTATCAAACGAAATTGATAAATACAATGGTGAAGAATTGGAAGAAACCATAGTTGTCATTTTAGTATATGATGATTTGTTTTTTATATCCATCATCTGAAAGATGAATACGGTGGAGTCTTTGGCATAAAAGTTTTCGAACTTAAATTTATTTTGTTCATCAATAGTTGTTTCTTCATAAACATTGTCTTTTAAGGAAAAAAGAAAAATTTTATATTTAGAATTTGGTTTAAGTACCTTATCTATCGTCCCACTAATGGTAACCCCTTTATCAAAAGTATAATTTATTTTTGGGGGATTAGACTTAATATTATTCCATTTATATTTACTTTTAGTTTGATTCAACATTAACAACTCCATCTCTTCTTTCCTCTTTTTATTTTCAAAATCATAATAGGAATAATTGTTTATTTCTGGCTTTTCTAAATAGGTATTGAGTAAAAAAGTACCCATAATAGTCCTTTTTTGATCAGTACAAACAGTATCCTCTGGAAGTACACTAATGCTGAGATTGGCTAAAACACCATCTGTTTTTCCTAACAATACAATACTATCATTAACAATTGTTCTTGCTTCAAGTGTAGTGAATGATTTAATTGTACCATAATTATAAATTAAACGTTCCGTTAATTCATTCAAGTTTTCATCAATCAAACGAATACTGCTAACGCCGTTTGATAAGTATTTTCTATCTATATTTACTATTTGATTGGTTTGTTTATTAGTAAAGGTTATTTCTTTTAAAATTGCTTTTTTATTTTGTTGAATGAGGAGGTCGTATTTTTTATTTTGGTATAATTCAACCCCTTTCTCATTTGTTTTGACATTAATTAAAAGATTTTGTCCATTTAAATTATTGTTATAACTAATTACAATCCCTGTTTCTTGAGTACTGGGTAATGGTTTTGAAATATTTAATTTATCAGATTTTATTTTTAAAATATACGTTTCTTTTATATCCGGATTTATATAAAAAATACCATTTCCAGCGTGGTTAGTTTGAAAGCGTGCAATTTCATTTGATTTAGAATCCACTATTATACCATCACTTATTTTAATTCCTTTTTGGTGGCAATCTGTAATCTTAACGCCAACAATATTTATCATATCATTTATTAAAGATCCCCCCTCTGGGAATAATCTAATTTCAGCTGTTTCCCAATTGGGTTCCTCCGAATCAAAATTATATGTTTCCTTTTTATCAATAATTTCGATTGTTTGCACGAAAGAATCATCTTCTATAAAATTGTGCATCCAATTGGTGAAAAAATGAAAATAATATGTGCCAGCTTTGAATTTGTCGTCCAAATGAATTCCTCCAGCAAAAGTGCCTTTATTGGCGAAAAGCAATTGTTTTTGAATGATTACTTTTTGGCTATCATAAATTACTAATTGAATATTAGTCGTATTTTGGGCTAAGAGGGTACTGTTTATGCTAGTAATATATCCTTTGAAAGCAATGTCTTCATTGTTCACATACTTGTTTTTATTGAATTGAACATGTATAATTTCCCTGTCATACTGAAAATAATTCTCAAGGTAATTCTCTATTGCTTTCTGGGAATTGCTGTTTTGAGCAATGGATTGGAAAAAAAATAAACTGAAGATTATAATGATGGTTGCTCTCATTTGCATAAATAGTATTTTTGACAAATTTACGTAAACATAGAATAAGCGCTGTTAATTATTTTATGTTTGAAAAATGGTAAACAGTGTACGTTTCGTATTTTTCACCAGGTTTGAGAAGAAGGGTTGGAAATGATTTTTGATTAGGAGAATTATAGTCTTGGGTTTCAAGTGCAAACGATTCTCTATAATTAAATGGTTTTCCCATTTTTCCAACATCGGCGCCTTTAAAGAAATTAGCACTAAAAAAATGTACCCCCAAATTAGTAGTCAAAACTTCTAATTTACGACCGCTTTTCGGATCGACAACCGTTGCCGCTAATACAATTTTATTGGACTTTTTTTTGTTTAAAACATAACTTTGATCGTATCCGCCACCTATTTTCAGCTGTTCGTTAGCATTTTCTAAAATGATGTCTTTACCAATGGATTTTCCTTTTCTAAAATCAAATGGAGTTCCAGCAACTTTTAGAATCTCCCCTGTTTTAATTTTATCGGAATTCACGGCGCAAAAATAATTGGACGGAATGGTTAAAATATGGTCTAAAATAGGTCCGTTTCCTTCGCCAGAAAGGTTAAAAAAAGCGTGGTTGGTCAAATTTACAATAGTTATTTTATCGGTTGTAGCCAACAATTTCAGAGTCAATTCATTATTTGAAGTCAACTGATACCTTGCTTCTACTTTTAAAGTCCCAGGATATCCCATTTCTCCATCAACAGAAATATAAGACAATACAAGGGTACTATCTGTAGCGGTTTTCACATCCCAAACTTGATTATGGAAACCCTTTAGTCCCCCGTGCTGGTGATTGGCACCATTATTTATAGTAAGAGATTGCGTTTTTCCATCTAATTCAAAATTTCCTTTAGCAATTCTTCCAATTACTCTTCCAACGATAGCGCCGTGATACACGCCGGTTGCCTTTAAGTAATCGTCAATAATTTTGAAGCCCAGAACTACATCGGCCTTTTGACCGTTTTTGTCTGGAGCGCATAAACTAACAATACGGCCGCCATAATTAGTTATGGCGGCCGTTAGATTCGCGTTTTTTAGAAGAAACAAACCCACTTGTTTTCCATCAATTACCTTATTGAAATTTTCTGGATTCAGTAGAGCGCATTCGCCATTGTTTAAGTTACTTTGACTAA
>CALQCV020000150.1 GCA_943329165.2 Candidatus Nitrotoga sp. CP45
ATAAACATAATATTGCCGAATTTCTAGAACTTGAAAATTTCAAATTAATAGAAGGTGATGTGAGAGATTTAGAGCAATGTAAAAATGCCGTTATCGGAGTTGATTATGTATTGCATCAAGCGGCATTGGGTTCTGTTCCTCGTTCTATCAATGATCCTATAACGAGTAATGAGGTCAATGTTTCGGGATTTTTAAATATGCTTGTTGCCTCTAGAGATGCTGGCGTTAAAAGATTTGTTTATGCGGCAAGTTCATCCACTTATGGTGATTCAGAAGCTTTGCCAAAAGTAGAAGACACCATTGGGAAACCACTTTCGCCTTACGCTATTACAAAATATGTAAATGAATTATATGCTGAAATTTTTAGCAACACGTATGGTTTTGAAACGATAGGTTTACGCTATTTCAATGTGTTTGGAAGAAGACAAGATCCAAACGGAGCATATGCCGCTGTTATTCCGAAGTTTGTGATGCAACTGATGAAGCATGAAAGTCCAATTATCAATGGAGACGGAAATTTTTCAAGAGATTTTACTTATATAGATAATGTTATTCAAATGAATGAGTTGGCAATGTTGACCCAAAATCCAGAAGCCGTTAATACGGTTTACAATACCGCTTTTGGCGATAGGACGACACTCAATGATATGGTTTCATATTTAAAAGAATACCTTTCTGAATATGATTCCGCTATCGCAACTATTGACGTAGTTCATGGCCCAAATAGAGCAGGAGATATTCCTCATTCTTTGGCAAGTATTGATAAAGCAAAAAGATTATTAAACTATACACCCAATTATTCGTTTCAATCCGGTTTAAAAGAAGCTGTGAAATGGTATTGGGATAATTTAAAATAAATAATAAAAATGAAAATCAAAAATATTTGTTGTATTGGAGCAGGATATGTTGGTGGACCAACAATGGCAGTTATTGCACAAAAATGCCCGGATGTTAAAGTTACAGTAGTCGATTTAAACGAGGCCCGAATTGCGGCTTGGAATGATAAAGATCCTAATAATATTCCAATATATGAACCGGGATTAAATGAAATAGTTGGCAATGTTCGTGGGAAGAATTTGTTTTTTTCTACCGATGTTGAAAAAGCCATTGACGAAGCTGATTTGATTTTTATATCGGTAAATACGCCAACCAAAACTTACGGCACTGGAAAAGGAATGGCAGCCGATTTGAAACACATCGAACTTTGTGCCCGTCAAATTGCTAAAGTTGCCAAAAACAATAAAATCATAGTTGAGAAATCGACCTTGCCTGTTAGAACTGCAGAAGCGTTGAAAAGCATTTTAGATAATACCGGAAATGGTGTGCAATTTCAAATACTTTCTAATCCTGAGTTTTTAGCGGAAGGAACAGCTGTTGAAGATTTACTATCTCCGGACAGAGTATTAATTGGAGGCGAAACTACGCCTGAAGGACAGGCTGCGATAAAATCCTTAGTGGATGTTTATGCTAACTGGGTTCCAAGAGAGCGAATTCTAACCAGCAATGTTTGGTCTTCTGAATTGTCAAAGCTTGTTGCTAATGCATTCTTGGCGCAACGAGTTTCTTCTATAAATGCGATTTCAGAATTGTGTGAAAAAACAGAAGCCAATGTTAGTGAAGTGGCAAAAGCTATTGGAATGGACAGCAGAATTGGGTCTAAGTTTTTGAAAGCTTCCGTTGGATTTGGAGGTTCTTGTTTTCAAAAAGATATTTTGAATTTGGTCTATATATCAAAAACATTTGGATTGAATGAAGTGGCTGATTATTGGGAACAAGTAATCATTATGAATGATCACCAAAAAAGACGTTTCTCTAAAAATATTGTGCAAACACTGTACAATACGGTTTCCGGAAAAAAGATAACTTTTTTAGGCTGGGCGTTTAAAAAAGACACGAACGATACCAGAGAATCAGCTGCAATTTATGTTGCCGATGATTTAATAAACGAACAAGCAAATATTGCTTTATATGACCCAAAAGTTTCACAAAAACAAGTCCTCTCTGATTTGGATTATCTGGCAACAAGAAAACCGGCAGAAAACGAAAAACATATTACTTCGTTTGACAATCCGTATGATGCGTGTAAAAATGCACATGCCATTGCTATACTTACTGAATGGAATGAATTTAAAGAATACGACTGGCAAAAAATTTATGATAGTATGCTAAAACCAGCTTTTGTTTTTGATGGTAGAAATATTTTAGATGGTGAAAAACTGAAAGCGATTGGGTTTAATTTTCAATCGATAGGGAGTTAGTTTATGTTATCGGTTGCCAGTTGTCGGTTGTCAGTTATCGGTTTTGGGTTATCGGTTATTAGTTTAAGGTTAGAAATTTATGAAAAGTTACAAAGATTTAGAAATTTATAGTATAAGTTTATATTTGTTTTATAAAACGCATCAAATTTCTTTGAAACTTCCTAAGTACGAATTGTATGAATTGGGTAGTCAAATAAGAAGATCGGCAGATTCTGTTCCAACTAATATTGTTGAAGGTTAGTCCGAAAAAGATATAAAGCTGATTTTATTAAATTTTTGACCTATTCTCATGCTAGTAATATTGAAACACTTTGTCATTTTGAAAAAATACAAGTACTTTATCCGGATTTTGAGAATGAAATTAAACTACTTCAAAATGAGTATGATGTTCTTGGAGCTAAAATTTTTAACTTCATAAAGTATGTTGAGATGAACTGGAATAAGTTTGAGTAATTGGTTGTCGGTTATCAGTCATCGGTTAGTTTAAGAGAGTAGAAAACAGAAAACAGAGAACTGAGAACAGAAAACTGACAACAGAAAACAGAAAACAGAAAACTGAGAACAGAAAACGGAGAACAGACAACAGACAACCGAGAACCGAGAACAGAAAACAAAAAAACAATGAGTATTAAAATTGCCGTTATAGGATTAGGATATGTTGGTTTACCGCTGGCCAGATTATTTGCCACCAAATATCCGGTTGTTGGATTTGATATTAATAGTAATAGAATTCAAGAGTTAAATGAAGGTATCGATTCGACTTTGGAGATTGATGCAGAAACCTTGAATAATGTGCTTGTTTCGTCTTTGTCAGATTCGAATGGTCTATTATGCAGTAACACTTTAGAAGATATAGCAAACTGTACTTATTATATAGTTACGGTTCCAACTCCGGTTGATAAAAACAATCGCCCCGATTTGACTCCCTTATACAAGTCGAGTGAAACTGTTGGGAAAGTATTGAAAAAAGGAGATATCGTAATATACGAATCTACCGTTTATCCTGGTGTTACTGAGGAAGAATGTATTCCTGTTTTGGAAAAAGTAAGTGGCTTAAAATTCAATGTCGATTTCTTTGCGGGCTATTCTCCGGAAAGAATCAATCCGGGAGATAAAGAGCATACCGTTGAGAAAATTCTAAAGGTAACTTCAGGGTCTACTCCGGAAATCGGACAAAAAGTAAACGACTTATATAAATCGGTTATTACCGCAGGAACGCACCTAGCACCTTCTATAAAAGTGGCCGAAGCGGCTAAAGTGATAGAGAATTCGCAACGCGATATCAATATTGCTTTTGTAAACGAATTGGCAAAAATTTTTAATTTGTTAGAAATCGATACGCATGCCGTATTAGAAGCAGCCGGAACCAAATGGAATTTTTTACCATTCAAACCAGGATTAGTTGGTGGGCATTGCATCGGTGTTGATCCTTATTACCTCGCACAAAAGGCACAGGAAAAAGGATATCATCCCGAAATTATTTTGGCCGGAAGGCGATTGAATGACAGTATGGGTGAATATGTAGCCTCACAAGTGGTCAAGCTAATGATTAAAAAAGGAGTGGCTATCAATGGGGCCAAATTATTAATGTTGGGTATCACTTTTAAAGAAAATTGTCCTGATGTGAGAAACACCAAAATTGTGGATGTCGTTCATGCTTTGCAGGATTACGGAATTGAAGTTACCATTTTTGATCCTTGGGCAAGACCATCAGAAGTGCATCATGAATATAAATTAACGACTACAGATGAATTACCAACGGCTACTTTTGATGCCATAGTTTTAGGTGTTGCGCACAAAGAATTTACTACTATTGATTTATCTAAATTAAAAAAATCAAATGGTGTTTTGTTCGATGTAAAAGGAGTTTTAAAAGAAAAAGCAGACGGAAGATTATAACGGTTGTCTGTTATCAGTTTTCGGTTTTTGGTTTTGAGTAGGAGGAAGTTTTTTTGTTTTTAACATTAAGAAAAGTTAAAGTAAATTAAGAGTTTCATTAAGGTTTAACTTTTCTTAATACTATTTCTTAACTCCTTAATGGTAAAAAATTACGAATCATTGTTTAAGTTTTAAGAATATGAAAAAGATTTTAATAACAGGAGGAGCCGGATTTATTGGTTCTCATGTGGTGAGACGATTTGTAACAAAATACCCAAATTATCAAATTTTTAATTTGGATGCCTTGACCTATGCAGGCAATCTTGAGAATATAGCAGACATTGAGCAATTACCCAATTACACTTTTGTAAAAGGCGATATCGTTGATGCTGATTTTATCGACAATCTATTTCGGAAACATCAGTTTGACGGCGTGTTGCATTTGGCAGCTGAGTCGCATGTAGACCGTTCTATAACCGACCCATTAGCGTTTGTAAAAACCAATGTTATTGGTACAATGAATCTATTAAATGCCGCTAAAACTATTTGGAAAGACAATTACGACGGCAAACGATTTTATCATATTTCTACCGATGAGGTTTATGGAAGTCTGGGTGCCGAAGGGTTGTTTACCGAAACCACTCCTTATGACCCGAATTCGCCTTATTCAGCTTCAAAAGCGAGTTCTGACCATTTTGTCAGAGCCTATGGTGAGACTTATGGTTTGCCTTATGTGATTACCAATTGTTCTAATAATTATGGACCCAATCATTTTCCTGAAAAACTGGTTCCTTTGTTTATTCATAATATTATCAATAACAAACCACTACCTGTTTATGGAGATGGGAAATATACCCGTGATTGGCTTTATGTTATAGATCATGCTATTGCTATTGATTTGGTTTTTCACGAAGGCAAGAATCATGAAACCTATAATATAGGAGGCTTTAACGAATGGCAGAATATTGATTTGGTGAAATTGCTTTGCCAACAAATGGACGAAAAATTGGGTAGGGCAGCAGATGAGTCTTCAAACTTGATTACCTATGTAAAAGACCGACCAGGTCACGATTTGCGTTACGCGATTGACGCTTCAAAAATAAACAAAGAATTGGGTTGGAAACCTTCGGTTACTTTTGAGCAAGGTTTAGAAAAAACAATCGAATGGTATTTGTCTAATGAAGACTGGTTGCAAAATGTTACTTCGGGTGCTTATCAGGAGTATTATAAGAAACAGTATTCTTAGTTATCCTTGCCACCTTAGGCATGGAATGGCAGTAAGCGAAGTTTTTTTTGCCACAGATTGAACTGATTTTTACTGATTGTCACTTACC
>CALQCV020000151.1 GCA_943329165.2 Candidatus Nitrotoga sp. CP45
ATTTGTAAAACTTAATTTATCAATACAAATTAGCACAAATTAGCACAAATTAATTTGTGAAAATTTGCGTAATTTGTGTCAACCTTTTTTGAAGCTGAAAGCAAAATGCACTAAAGTGCATAGTTTTAACTATTTTTGAGACCAATAAAATAGAATCCTCTTAAAAATTTCATTGTTCATTGATAAAATAAGTTGCATTATTTAAATTTCAATCTTATATTTGTCATTCTAATCCAACCTCAGAATAGAATAAATTTAATTAAATAAAGATGAAAAGATATATAATCCTTTTTTGCTATCTCGGAACAATTCTAATTTCCTGTAATGGTAAAAATTTAGAGAGTAAAGACCTAAATAATGTATCCGAAAAGGATACTCTGGCGGATTATTACGAACACCTGGAAGGTAAAGTAATAATGTCCGACCATGGTGAATGGTACGTAGTTAAAGAGGGAAAACGATGGAGAGCAATGTCAGAGCCAGCCACTACAGACTATCTTAATTCTATCAAAAACGGGCAAAATAATGTCGTTAAGAATGTGCCATCAAAAATTCTCCAGGATTTTCCAATAGCTGGTGAAATACTTCCTAAGCTTGAATTTAAAAGTGATAAAAAATAAACTGATTATTCTTTTATCTTTTATTCCTATATGATATAATTTGCTTTATTTTGTTCGCTCCGTTTCTTGACAATAATAGGAGAAAACTGTTTCTTATTAGGCCGTAAATGGGATAAAAACCGAAATAAAAATTATCAAAGATTATTTTTATTCTACTCATTACCTGTTCTTTCCTTTTTGTCGAAGATATAGATTCTGTTGATACCACATAATCCAATAATACTTCCGGATAGTTTTCAATTCTATATTTTTTCATTATTTTAAAAAAATAAGCGTAATCTTCTGCATATTTATAGTTTTCGGGATAATAGCCTATTTCATCAATAATTCTGCTTCTAAAAACTACTGTTGGATGAACAAAAGCACTGTTTAAATACATCTTCACTTTTATTTTTTCGTAAGAAGTTGGGGGTTTTAATTCATATAGAAAATTTCCTTTTTCATCAATCACGTTGGCCCAACAACCCAATAATACAACATCTGGATTTTCTTCAAGGCTATTTATCTGTTTACTAAATTTATTTATTTTACAGAAATCACCGCAGTCTAGTCTGCCAATATAAGTGTAGTTCATACTTCTTATTTTGTCAAGTCCAAAGTTAAGTGCTTTCTCTATTCCTTGATTTACCGATAAAAATTCAATTGCTATTTTACCGAACTTATAGATCTCTTGTAATTCATTTAAATCTAATTTTTCGGTACTTCCATCGTCAACGATTAAAACATCAATAGGTGATGTTTCGTTAATAGACAATAGTGACGCCTTTAATCCGCTTGGATTATTAAAATGTGGTATTAATAAAATGATTTGATTCATGTATTCTGACAATATTAAGTTCTAAATTTTGCTACTATTATTATTTTTTGGATATATTGAAGTGTGATTTAAACTATTAGTAATTTTAATCAAAATTGCAAAGCATAACCAAAATCCATATTGCCTAAAAAAGTCTGTCTGCATCCAATTTAAGCTCAATCCTGAAAATGAAATTAACAAAATTAAACCAAGTGTTTTTTCTTCGTTTTTTCCTTCTTTCCATATTAATTTAGATTTGGATATAGTTAAGTATATCAAGAAGAGCCATAATGAAATACCTACTAATCCCGTTTCCGCCAAAAGGCGTGTATAAAGATTGTAGGCTGTTGGAAAAGATTTAACATTTTGATTTTCGTAAAGCAATTTGAATTCGTAATTATTGTTCTTTGCCCACCCAGGGTAATGCTTTCTTTTATGATAAGTTTCCTGACCAAAACCTACACCAATAATTGGGTTTTCTTTAAAAACCTGCAAAGACGCATACTGCATTCCAAAACGAGATTGATTGGATACATCATCCTTTAGATTCTTTGAGAAATTCAAAGAATCTGCTTTTTTATCAATTTCTTTTATGATACTTTGTCCATTCAATATTAATGCAATAAAAGCGATGATTACAGTATATGTCAAAGTATTTAGTAAAATTGCTTTATATTCTTTCATAGAATACATCACATATATAAGAATAAAAAGTTGTAATCCAACATTAATTAATGCAGTTCTTGATCCCGAGAAAAAGGTCAAAAAAAGCACCATTACAGTGGGCAGAAATCTATATTTGTTTTTTTCTGTTAAAATATAACTAAACATCCATCCTGATACCGTAATTAAATAATTGCCTAAAGCTGGTGACTCATATGCTACCGAAGATATTCTGTCTACCGATGGATAATTAACATCAAGAAACGGGAAATAATCGAAAAGTGCTAACATGGGTCGTAAGGGCCCAATGTGAAAAATAACAATTAAAGTTTCTAAAAAACCATAAACAAACGTAAATACTAAACCAAGCAACAAAATCTTCCTAATGGTAAATAGAATTTGCGACGATGACATTTTACTGACAATATTCCAATAGAAAATAAAGAAAAAAACCGTGGATAAAGTGAGCGAGAAGTACTGCCTGAAAAATCTAGAAAATCCCGTAGTGTGTTTAAAAAAGTTTTGACTTACAGAGTCGACATTTAAAAGGGTTGTTACGAAACACCATATCAAAAAAAGGCAAAGTACTTTAAACAGCGGACTTCTGTAGGGTATTGGGATTTTTCCAGTCATAAGGCATTCGATAATGAGGACTATAAAACCGGCAAAAAAGAAAAAAGCACCAGTTTCATTTTTAAATTCTCCTAAGACAGGAAAACCCTCAAAATCATTGAACGGCAGGAAAAAACAACCTATTAAAAAAAGAGAAAAATATATTTTTTTTAGTGACATTTCTTTAATCTTTTATTCGTTGATTTGACTCTCTTTTTATCTGTTGCATTAATAGCTTTCTAAAGACGGTGCATCTTATTAGCCAAATTACTATAATTGATAACACAATTAGATATAGTGTATGGATAAAAAAGATATCTAGTACAACAATTATGGAAGATAACGTTATAAATATAAAATTCCCCTTTTTAAACGTATTAACATTAGTTTTCGCCTCAAAAGCAGATGTTATTGCCGATGAATATAACCTAATGATTCCCAAAATCAGCAAGAGCATTATAATTAAATTGTAATGATCAAAATCGAAACTTAAAACCTTTAAACAATTTACTAGCTTTAGAAATAAAATCAAAATTAAGCTTAAGCAGAGTCCAAAGAATATAATTTTTTTGTTAAATCTATCAAATCTTGATAGGTTGAAATTCCGTTTAAAAACAATTAATTGCTTGAAACCTATATAATTTTGTAAAATTGAAAATGGGGCCAAGAAGAAGTTACTCAAATAAAAATAATTACCGAATTCTTCTAGTCCAAATTTATGTTCTATAATAAGACGATCGCCAAAAATCAAAAATGAAAATGACGTTATTGAAATTAAAAATTGGATAGCCGTTTTAATGATTTCCCTGCTTGGAGCCATTTCCTTATAAACAAAATGAATTCGTTTTAAGCAAAAATAAAGCGATAACACAAAAGACAGTATTATTATGCACATTAAAAAAATCAAGAATAAGGTAAAATCTAATTTATACCAATAAAAACAGAGAATTGCCAAAATGGGCAAAACAATTTTCCAAAGATTAAAAAACAATTGCGACAGTACAAAGTCAGAATTCAATCGTAGTATGTTGTATAAAAATAGTAAAGAAACAATCCCAATTGTAGCTAAAAAAAAAGTATTAAATTGAAATTTAGAATTTCTGAGCAATACTGCCTAAATATAAATGTCCCCAAAACAGAACTTATAACAATCACCGACACAATTAATTTTAGTAGAAATTTTGGTGTCGAAATTTTATCCTTTTGATGAAAATCGGATAATCGGATAAAAACCTGCTCGAGTCCCAATAATCCATAAAGATTCATCATAGAAAAATAGGTGATGACTATAGAGTATATCCCGTACTCCCCATGAGTCAACTTTTCTTTTAACACGATATTTGCAAGGAAATAACAAATCGCCCCTAAAACTATTACCGATAAGGATAGGTGATTGTTGCCTTTTTCTATTATTTTTTTAAATTTTTTCAATTTTTTCGCTCCAGTTTTTAATAACTATTCCAAAAATTTCCATGATTTTACTTTTATCTAAGACACTGTATTTAGGTCTTTCCGCCAATGTATTATACCCTGATGAAGCAATTGGAACTAAATTTTCTTCAATATTGTTTGCCTGAAATATTCTTTTAGCAAATTCAAACCAACTACACTGGCCTAGGTTACTATAATTATAGATGCCAAAAGCATTTTTGTTACTTATAATGATTTTAAGCAAAGTATGGGCTAAATCAATCGCATTTGTTGGTGTTCCAATTTGATCATTTACTACCGAAACCGAATCTCTTTCAGAAGCCAGACGCAACATAGTTTTCATGAAATTATTTCCAAATTGTGAATAAACCCATGAAGTTCTAATAATGTAATAGTTTTGAAAAGTGTCCTGAATCGCTTTTTCTCCGTCTAATTTCGTTTGTCCGTAAACGCCTGTTGGATTTGGGATGTCATTTTCTGAGTAGCCCCTCGACTGCGCTCGGGGTGACAATTTAGAGAAATCTCCATCAAAAACAAAGTCGGTAGAAATATGAAGTAAAACCGTTGAATTCTGTTTGCAAACTACAGCTAAATTTTTTGCGCCAATCACATTGATTAAATGGGCTTTCTCTGGCTCGCTTTCGGCTTTGTCAACGGCTGTGTATGCTGCTGCATTGATACAATAATCAGGCGTTATTTTAAAAAAAACCGACTCGCAATTTTCTGGATTCGTAATATCTAAATCTGTCGAAGAACAAAAAACAAAACGAATGTTAGGATAATTTGGCGCAATAAATTGCAAACTTTGACCTAATTGTCCGTTGGCTCCAGTGACTAAAACTACCATACTTTTTTGGCATTTTCTAAATTGGGTTGTACTTTGTCTTTTTCAGAAATAATTAGGTTTTCTGTTGGAAAACCCCAATCAATGTTGATGGTTTTATCATTATAGCTTATTCCACCTTCTGATTCTTTGTTATAAAAATTATCACATTTATAAAAGAAAGTCGCAGTATCGCTCAATACTAAAAACCCATGAGCAAATCCTTTAGGAACAAAAAATTGCTTTTGATTTTCGCCCGATAAAAGGGCGGCCTCATACTGCCCAAATGTTGGGGAATTGGGTCTAATATCAACGGCGACATCTAAAACTTCTCCTTGTAAAACCCGCACTAATTTTGCCTGAGCATGTTCTCCAGTTTGATAGTGTAACCCGCGCAAAACTCCTTTAGATGAATACGATTGGTTATCTTGTACAAAATGAACTTGTTGGTTCACTCCTTTTTGAAAAGTGTTTTCGTTGAAAC
>CALQCV020000152.1 GCA_943329165.2 Candidatus Nitrotoga sp. CP45
ATGGAGAAATTTCAATGATTTGATCACTGTTTTTTGATCTAAAATAACTAGCGTCAAAAGTGACTCTTTTTTTATAGAATTCTAAGTTCATATTAAATTCTATTGAGGTATTGGTTTCCGGTATTAAGTTTTGATCTGCAATACTTGTAGTTTGATTAAAACTGTTAATTAAAAATGGGAAACCTGCAGACGTTGCGCTAACAAATTGGTCATTTATGTCGTAAGGACCGACAACACTATTTCCTACCTTAACAAGACTGGCAGATAATTTGGCAAAAGTAAGTGTTTCGCCTCCAAAGTCAGCAAAAGCTGTTGTAGGTATAAAGGAAACACCAACACTTGGATAAAAGAATGGCTTTTTGATAACAGAAGTCCAATCTTTTCTGGCGGTAAGGTTTAAATACAAATAATCTTTATAACCTAAATCTACATTAGCAAAATAAGAATAACTTCTTTGTCTTGATTTAAAATCAGATGGTAATGCATTTCCTGTAATATTAGAAATATTATACAATCCTGGAATTACTAATTTTTCACCTTTAACTGATAATGAATTGAATTCAGCATTAGTTACGTTGTTACCAACGTTTGCTTTAAGTGTAATGTCTTTTGTCAATTCATAGTTAAAATTGACAAGCAAATCGGCATATAGGTTTCTACTATTGGTGTTTCCCACTTCATAAGAAGAAACATAATCAAATGGGGAATCCCAATAAACAACATCTGTTTTATAACCATTGAAGAATTCTACTCGATTGGAAGAAGTACTTCTATAACTAGCTCTATAGGTCGCGCTAATATTTTTGTTGAATTCATAGTTCAATTCTCCAACACCTTCAAAAGTTTGCCCTTTATTAGAAATCCTTTCGTTTTTCAATTTCCAATAGGGACTTAACTCCCAATAGGTCCAGTGGGTAGCATTGTCTGGATTGCTAAATAATTGAACAGGAACATTAACGGGTACTTGAACCAAAGATGTATATATAGAACCTTCTACACCTCCTGCTGTATTTTGATTAGTAGAAGTATAGGTAGCATTAGCATTAAAACTCCATTTGCCAATTTTTTTTCCAGTACTGATATAGAAATTATTCTTAGTAAACTTGTCTCCAGGAATAATGCCTTCCGTTTTTTGATTTCCTAAAGTAAAATTCAAATAGCTATTTTCATCACCTGAAGATATAGCTGCAGAGTTTAGTATGGTGTTTCCATCTGTGAAAAATGGTTTGTAGTTATCTTTTATAAAGGAATATGGGAGCAATGTTTGTTGCAAACCTGTTGGTTGCAATGAGCCGTCAAGTTCAGCTCCCCAGTTGGTATTTTCTGTAAAATCATGAGCACCTTGATATCCTTGACCAAATCTGTTTTGGAGAATCGGAAAAATAGATGCCTCTTCTCTGGTAAAAGTAGTGTTAAGTGTGATTTTGAATTTTTCAGCATCTTTAGTCCCTCTTTTGGTTGTAACAATAATTACCCCGTTTGATCCTCTTGAACCATATAAAGCGGCGCCATTAGAACCTTTCATCACATTAACAGATTCAATAATCTCAGGATTTAATTCGGCAAAAGCACCAGATGTTGAGATTACACCATTAATAACAATAAGCGCTTCGTTATCTCCTGTAATTGATCTAAACCCACGAAGCTGTATCCTTGTGTCTGGATTAACACCATTGTTGACTGTATTAATTTGTAAACCAGACACTTTTCCAACTAAACCAACTGCCGCATTTGTTGCTTTTGCTTGATTTAATTCGGATGACTTAACTAATTGAGTTGCCGTAGTAATTTCATTTGGTTTTCTTTTGATACCTAACGCAGTTACTACTAATCCTTCTAATTCTATTGCATTATCACTCATTTTTATTGTAATAGTTGTTGAAGAAGCTACAATTTCCTGAGATTTCATACCTACGAAATTGAAAACTAATGTTTCAGTAGGAGATGCTTTTATGGAAAATTTTCCATCGAAATCGGTTTGAGTACCAATTTTGGTGCCTTTAACTAATACATTTACTCCGGGTATTGGTTGGTTTGATACATCTGTTACAATGCCGGTGACAATCCGTTCTTGTGCAAAAGAGATTTGCACTAACAACGCTATGAACAGCGTTAGGAATCCATTTAACTTTGTTTTCATTATTTATTTGGTTAAAATTAGTGAAACCAAATATCTTGAAAATATCTTAAAAACCCTAATGAAATGTTAAAAGAAAAATGATAAAGCTTATAAACCATTAAAAGCTAGCTTTAAAGCTAATATGTACAATAGAGTTGGAAAGCTTTATTGCCTGTTCATTAGTGCTTCCGTTGGCATATACCAGATTGAAAAGGCCATTTTTAGATAATAATCCAAACCCAAAACCCAAACCGATTAGATTTTGATTGCTGTCTGTTGTCTTGTCTTGCAGATATCCGTAGTCAATAATCGAATGAACATACAAATTTGGAGTAAGTACATACCGGTATTCCGACAGAATTGAACTAAACAAATTTCCTTGCAAACTATTTTCGTTAAAACCACGAATCGAATTAATACCGCCAAAGCGTTGCAACTCATTTATGATGTAGTTGCCGCTTTGCAAATAAAAATTTTGAGATTTGATGTTTACGATGTTTTTCTGATTCAGATAGAAATTGTGTTTTGCGTACAAGCTTCCAAAAAATTGACTATCGGAAATCAGTTTTGTGTCTCTTTTACCAGTACCAATTTTAAAATCAAATGAAGTTTTCTCAGGGAAAAGAAAATCATCATTCTTGAAATCAAGATATTCTATAGCCGTGGTTATGTATGAATTGTCGAAATCACTCAAGGTTGAAGAATTCACATTTTGAATATCGCTTGATTCTGTGGATTGATAGCCAATATATAGGCGAGTGTTGTAATTGAAATAATACCCCAAGTTTAGGGCTTTTTTTGTATTTTGAAAGGTGCTATCTTGTTTGAATATATTTAATTCCGCTTTTATTCCAATAGAGCTTTTAAAAATATAGGGGAGTTCCACGCCAAGATCGAATGTTTTTTGGTCTTGACCATCGCTTTTCCAGTAAAGAGCTAATTTTTCCCCTGAATTTAAAACATTGTTCAAGATCAAATCCACATAACCGCTAAAAATGACTTTCTTGGTTTCGTCATTAGTGAAGCCAACGTACCCATCAAAAGTATTGGGTTTTGTTTTTTCTAAATAGACATAAATTTTGGTTGAGTCTTTAGTAAAAAGAATTTCAGGATATTTACTTTGTTTGACAAATCGGAACTTTTCAAAATCATTGTACAGTTTGTCTAAATTCTTTTGATTAAAAACTTTATTCCGATACAATCGTATAATATTTTTTTTATGCCCTTCAGGAAATTTATCATAACCGTTGATGACAATATCGTTTACCTGTCTTTTGATTTCAGTTGTAATGGACAAGTCGGCATTCAGAAAGTCTTTTGATTTTTGAATATTGACAAGTTGTACTTTCGCCATGGAAAAACCATTGGTTTCCAATTTCTTTAAAGTTGCATTTAAAAAACTCTCGGTTTCTTCGTAAGCAAGCGTTAAAGTGTCGTTTTTAACATTGTAATTAATGGCGATATTCTCTTGTGATTTTGCACCTATATATATGTGTGCATAATTTATTTTTTTTCCAAGGCTGTATTTGAAGCAAAAAGTAGAGTCGTTTAATTTGAAACGCTCTTCAACTTGACATTCTAAAAATCCTTTTCTGGTGATCTTTTCGTAAAATAAATTATTCTCATCAAGGATTGATTTGGCATTTTTATGCTTTAAAACATAACCAATGCTGTCAATAATTTTGATTTCTTTTTCACTTTGTCCAACAATTTTCAGATAGAATCCCTGAGCAGAAATGTTTCCGCTGACTGTAATTATGAAAAAAAAGAGAAAAATATTTTTCAAAATACTCCGATTGTTTGCCTCAAAATAACGCAAAAAAACTCTTTTTATTGTTGTTAATCGAATCTAAAAACTATTTGTTTAGAATAGCCATTCGTGAGGCTTCAGTTTTTAAAGGCGCGGGCAATTTAATGGCTATTCTTTATCGCCTTAATAGACAAATATTTATTTGATAGAAAAATAATTAATTACGATTTGTTTCATTGAAAATAATTACTACATTTGCAACCCCTAAAAAAGCGGGATTTTAATAAATAAAGAAAAATTAGTATTTAATTATGCCAACAATTCAACAATTAGTAAGAACAGGAAGAACTCAGATCACTAAGAAGAGTAAATCGGTTGCTTTAGATTCTTGTCCTCAAAGAAGAGGTGTTTGTACGCGTGTTTACACTACTACTCCAAAAAAACCAAACTCTGCAATGCGTAAAGTTGCGCGTGTACGTTTGACTAATGGAAATGAAGTGAATGCTTACATCCCAGGAGAAGGACATAATCTACAGGAGCACTCGATAGTATTAGTGCGAGGCGGAAGGGTAAAAGATTTACCAGGAGTTAGATACCACATTGTGCGTGGTGCGCTTGATACATCAGGTGTAGCAGGAAGAACACAAAGAAGATCTAAGTATGGTGCTAAACGCCCAAAAGAAGCTAAAAAGTAAATTTTTAACTAGTCAAAAGTGAAAAGGCATAACGTCATAAAGTAGCATCTTTACGACTTTCGGCTTCCGATTTTCGACAAAAAACAAAGACATGAGAAAAAGAGCGGCAAAGAAAAGACCACTTTTACCAGATCCAAAATTTAACGATCAGTTAGTAACACGTTTTGTGAACAACCTAATGTGGGATGGTAAGAAATCAACAGCTTTCAAAGTATTTTATGATGCTATGGAAATTGTAGAAACAAAAAAGAATAATGATGAAAAATCATCATTAGAAGTATGGAAAGATGCTTTAACAAACGTTATGCCTCACGTAGAAGTACGTAGTCGTAGAGTGGGTGGAGCAACATTCCAAATCCCTATGCAAATTCGTCCAGACAGAAAAATATCTATGGCCATGAAGTGGATGATACTTTATGCTCGAAGAAGAAACGAGAAATCGATGTCAGGTAAATTAGCTTCCGAAATTTTAGCTGCGGCTAAAGAAGAAGGTGCCGCTGTTAAAAAGAGAATGGATACTCACAAAATGGCAGAAGCAAATAAAGCATTCTCTCACTTCAGATTTTAATATTTAAGAAATGGCTAGAGATTTAAAATTTACAAGAAACATCGGAATTGCGGCTCACATTGATGCTGGTAAAACAACAACAACGGAGCGTATATTATTCTACACAGGAAAATCACACAAAATTGGTGAAGTACATGATGGTGCTGCAACAATGGACTGGATGGCACAAGAGCAGGAAAGAGGTATTACCATTACTTCTGCTGCAACAACATGCGAATGGAGTTTTCCAACAGAACAAGGTA
>CALQCV020000153.1 GCA_943329165.2 Candidatus Nitrotoga sp. CP45
AAATCAAAATTCGGGAACAAGCGCACTAAGTTATGATGTAGTAAGTTCATTGGCTGCTGATGCAAATAAAAACATATATATTGGAACTGAAGGTGGTGGAATTACTGTTTTGGATAGCAAAACGGGAATGACTTCTAAACTTAATTCGGATGCTTCCAGTGGTGTTTCTGTTGATAATGTAAAATCATTATGCCTCTCAACTTCTGGCATTCTTTGGATTGGAACTTTTACCGAAGGATTGGCAGCTTTTGATGTGAAATCTAAAAGATTTGTAAACGATAAAATTGCTCCGGAATTAAAAAATGCATTAAAAGAATCGGGTGTATATGTGATTAAAAAAGGGCGTAAAAACGACATTTTTTGGTTAGGTACATTTGGCAAAGGATTAATTAGATACGACAGTTCAAATAATTCTTATCAAATAATTGGCAATGATAATTATTCCGAAAATTTCTTGACTAACAATAGAATCAGAACTTTATTAATAGATAAAAAAGACAATTTGTGGATTGGAACTCAAAGTGGTCTGAATGTAATTAATCTTAATGATTTTAATAATAAAACCTATCACATAAAACACTATTTCTTTAACAACAAATTACTTTCTGGAGATGATATTTTATCTTTATTTCAAGATAAAAAAGGGAAAATTTGGATAGGGACTAAGGCAAAGGGACTTTATGATTTTGACGGTACAAATTTTCATAAAATAACTATTAAAAAAGACGATTCAGAAGTAACTGCAATACATTCTATTTCGGAAGATGATGCTAATAATTTATGGATGAGTTCCAATTATGGGATTATCAAATATAATTTGTCAAATAAATCTACCTTTATTTATGACCAAAAAGACGGTTTAGTAAGCAATGAATTTAATGACAATGCCTTTTTAAAACTTGAGGATAGTAAATTTTATTATGGCGGCCCTTCAGGAATTACCTATTTTGACACCAAAAAAATCCCGGCTAATACGTATTCGCCGCAAGTTATTTTAACCGATTTTAAAATTGCTAACAAATCTATAAATGTTGCCAATGAAAATGACGTTTTAGAAAAAGCAATTGCCTATACAAAATCATTAACTTTAACTTATGACAAGGCTAATTTTACTATAAATTTTGCAATTCCCAATTTTATAAATTCTACAAATAATCAATACTCCTATCGATTGCTTGGTTTAGATAATGAATGGACGACAACCTCTAATACTTCTGCAACATTTACGATTCAAAAGTCAGGAACATATGTTTTTGAAGTAAAAGGTGCTAATAATGATGGGATTTGGAATACTGTTCCAACCACTTTAGAAATAGTTGTAAAACCCGCGCCTTGGAAAAGCTGGTGGGCACTTTCTTTATATGCAATTATATTATGGATTTCACTTTATGGCTTGTCATGGATAATAAAATCTAAAGAAAAACTGCGCCAAGAATTAGTATTGGAATATAGAGAAAGCGAAAGAAATAAAGAGGATAATAGTGCGAAACTCCAGTTTTTTACAAATATCTCCCATGAATTTAGAACACCTTTAACTTTAATTTTAGGACCATTACAACAGATACTTTTGAACTACAACGGTTCAAATGAAATGTATAAAAAACTCCTCGTAATTGAAAGTAGCGCCAATCATCTTTTGAAATTAATCAATAGATTGATGGATTTTAGAAAATTTCAAGATAATCAATTTATACTTGAAGCTGCCGAAGGAAATATTGTTAAATATGTAAAGGAAATCTTTTTATCGTTTACAGAATATGCCAAAGACGGGGGTTATAAATTTACATTTGAATCTTCTGAAGAGGAAATATTAGTCTATTTTGACAGGTTTAAATTGGAACGCGTATTCTATAATTTGATTTCAAATGCCTTTCGTTATACTCCGAAAGGAGGCGAAATTGCAATTAAAATTAGAAAAGAGAAAAACGAAATAATTATTGAAGTTGAAGATAATGGAATTGGAATTGATAAGAAACATATCGAAAAAATATTTGACTTATTTTTTGAAATTCCAACGCATAATGAAGTTCAAATAAATTACAATAAAGGCACTGGTATTGGTTTGTCTATTGTAAAAAACATTATAAATCTTCATAAAGGAAGCATTACTGTTGAAAATAAAATTACCAATGGAGTTGTTTTTACAGTGGTAATGCAGCTTGGTAGAAAACATCTTTCGGACAAAGAAATTTTAAATGATTTTAAAATAAGTGATGATGTTGCTCAATATGAAGTTCAATTGGATTTGCCTGAAATTAAAGACGAAGAAGATATTAATGACTTAAATGTGGGCGCAGAAAAACTCACTATTTTAATTGTTGAAGATCATAAAGTATTACGATCCTTTATGAAAAATCTGCTCAAAGCTGAATACAATGTCATCGTTGCTGAAAACGGTGTTATTGGACTCCAAAAAGCAATAAAATTTGTGCCAGACTTAATTGTTAGCGATGTAATTATGCCAGAAATGGTGGGTACAGAATTGTGTGCTAAAATTAAGGAAAATATTAAAACCAGTCATATTCCAGTTATATTATTAACTTCAAGATCGTCACTTATTTATAAAATTGAAGGACTTGAAAGCGGCGCCGATGATTACATTAGCAAACCTTTTAACTTGGTTGAATTTAAATTAAGAATTAAAAATTTGCTTGCCTCTAAACAACGATTAAAAACTAAATTTTCATCTGAAAACAGTTTCGCGCCAAGTGAAATAACAGTTTCTTCATTAGACGAACAATTGTTAAAGAAGGCTTTTAAAATCGTGAAAGAAAATATCTCAAATGAACAATTTGATATTCCGTTTTTTTGTTCCGAACTTGGCGTTAGTAGAACGATGCTTTTTACTAAAATAAAAGCTTGGACAAATTTTACGCCCAATGAATTTATCCAGGAAATTAGATTGAAAAGAGCGGCACAATTATTAGAACAAAACAAGATTAATATCTCTCAAATCAGTTATGAAGTAGGGTTTAATAATCCTAAATATTTTTGTAAATGTTTCCAAAAGAAGTTTGGTGAAACCCCAACACAATACTTAAATAAATTTTCAGACAACACTACATCCTAAGTAAAACACCATTTTCGTACTCTTTTGGATTTTTGAACACCCTAATTTGGATTTTTGATATTTTTGGTCCATGTACATTTGTCGAATGAAAATTAACGTAATAAAGAGCAACTTTTTCCAATCAATTTTAATAGTGTTGATAATCTGTGTCAGCATGTTGTTAATTCGTTTTATTTTGTTGAACTAATTTGCTATTTTCATACTCTTTAATCAGACATTAAAATCCACGATGAAGAAATTAAATTCTTTATTTATTATAATTGTATTTATGTTGTTCAGTTTTAATTGTTCAGCACAATATGATCCTGTTTCTGGTTTATTGAAAAAAGAAATCAATTCTAGATTTTCAAATCTATTAGATTTTCCAATTGATTCCGTTTCGATCCCGAGAAGCATTAATCTTTCATCAGGAGTGATGAAAAAAGTTCAATCAAAAGATTGGACAAGTGGTTTTTATGCAGGTAATCTTTGGCAGATTTACAAACTTACAGGCGATATTCGATATAAAGAAAAAGCCGCCTTATGGAATGCATTTATTGAAAAAGAAAAATTCAATGGCGGTACGCACGATATGGGTTTCAAAGTATATTGCAGCTTTGGTAAAGGACTCAATGTAGAAGACAATCCAAAATATAAAAAAATTATATTAAAAAGTGCTCAAACATTAATCACAAGATTTAATCCAAAAATTGGCGCTATAAGATCTTGGGATCACAGCAAAAATCTTTTTGATTACCCCGTTATTATTGACAACATGTTGAATCTCGAATTGTTATTTGAGGCGTCAATAATTTCTGGTGACCCTACTTTTAAAAACATTGCAATTAAACACGCCAATACTACCTTAAAAAATCATTTCAGAAAAGACAACAGTTGTTACCACGTAGTTGATTATGATACTATTTCTCATGGGGTAAGAAAAAAAGCCACCTTTCAAGGATTCAATGACGATTCATCATGGGCAAGAGGACAATCATGGGCAGTTTATGGTTTTACGATGGCTTATCGCTATACAAAAAATAAAAAATACCTAAAACAAGCCGAAGCTACAGCCAAGTATTATATAAATTTTAAAACCTTGCCTGAAGATGGAATTTCATATTGGGATTTCAATGACACAAGTATTCCAAACGCACCAAGAGATGCTTCATCAGCTGCGGTAATGGCATCTGCATTAATAGAATTATATTCTTTTACAAAAAACAAAGCCTATTTAGACTATTCAAATAAAATAATAAACACATTAAGCTCAGATAAATATATTTTAATTCCTTCTGTGAAAGGTCCATTTATTTTAAATCATAGTACCGGTAATTGGCCAAAAAAAGATGAAATAGACAGTCCAATTGTATATGCCGATTATTATTATTTAGAGGCTATCATTAGAAAAAAATCCCTTTAATTATATGAAATTCAAAATTCAAAATCCATCACATTTTCTTTCTATACTTTTATTATTATTTTTTAATGCAATCTATGCTCAAAAATCAAAAAGTGAAATTCGAACTAAAGACAACATCGATTTGGGTTGGAATTACCTAGAAAATGATACTAGAAACTTATCGGAAGTAAAAAACGCGACAAATTGGGTTACCTTAAACTTACCTCATTCATGGAACAGTCAAGATGCAACTGATAATGATCCGGGCTACAGAAGAAGCGCAAGTTGGTATAAAAAAAACCTTGTTATTTCAAATATTGATTCAAGTAAACTATACCAATTATATTTTGAAGGTTCAAATATTACCACTAAAGTATATGTAAACGGTAAAGAAGTTGGAGAACATATTGGAGGTTATATCGGATTTAAATTTGACATTTCTAAATTTATTAATGAAGGGAATAATGAAGTTTTAGTTCGTGTTGATAATAGTTATAATATTGAAATAATTCCATCTCAAAAAAGTGATTTTATTATTTTTGGAGGAATTACCAGAGATGTTTGGTTGCTTTCCATGGCAAAAAATAATATTGATAACATTAAAATAACTACACCTCAAGTTTCAGAAAAAGTAGCGTCATTGAATGTAATTGCAACAGTAAAAAATCTTCAAAACCCAAGCAGTTTTACTTATGTTGCCCAGTTATCTAATCCAAAAGGAAAAATAATTGCAACTAAAAAAGGAAATTTATCTGGCGAGCAAACAACAATTGCTTTCCAAGATATTAAAAACCCTGAATTATGGGATATCAACAAACCAAATTTATATTCTGTTTCTGTTTCATTGCTAGAAAATGGAATCGAAAAGGATAAAATTGAGGATAAAGTTGGTTTTAGATGGTTTGAATTTAAAGATAA
>CALQCV020000154.1 GCA_943329165.2 Candidatus Nitrotoga sp. CP45
AAAGAAATTCCTTCGTCAAACACTCTGAAAATGATATTTATCTTTCTATCGGTTATCGATTGTGAAAGCGCAACAATCATTTCATTGTAATTATTTTTGATGTTGGACTGTTCTCCTAAAACTGGCTGCCAGGTTTCGTTTACTTTCTTTTGTCCAATGCTGTCGATGCTAAAATTAGTATTTAAATCGCCATCAGCTTTTAGTTTGATACCCAAGTTACTTTGCAATACTATCAGCTTATTTTTATAGAAAACATTATAAATTGGTTTCCCGTTTTCAGATAAAGAGAAGTTGAGTGTAATTTCTTTAGAAGGTGATTGGACACTTTGAGATTGAACCTCAATCCCTAAAAGGAGAAAACCAATACAGATGAATCTTTTCATAAAATAATTTTGTCTAAATATAATAACTTTTTAAAAATAAAAAATCCCGAACAGATTCGAGATTTTATATAGTTATTAACTTTAAAAAAGCAATTAATTGTTACCCATATCCCCATCAACATAATCCTGAAGGTATGCGAATCGATCTGTTAATTTCCCGTTTTCGGTTATTTTGGCACGTTGCAAAATTCCATCTTTATCGTTGTTGAAAAAAGCCGGAATAACATGTTCCATAAACATTTCACCAAATCCTTCGCTGGCATCTTTGGGTAATTCACATGGTAAATTATCCACAGCCATGACCATTATTGAACCCGGATGTGTATAAGGAACTTCTCTGTTTTCTATTGGTAAATAACCATAAAATGGTTCAGCAATTGTCGATGATCTTACCGTACAAGCAATTGGTCCGTCGACATCACAGGAAATATCGGCAACAACTTTTATTTTACAATCGGATGCTCGAAGCATTTCAAGAGTCAGAATATCAGGTGCGCCGTTTCCGTGAAAATGCCCTGCCAAAAAGATATCTGCCACTTTAGAAAAACGCCCAAAATTCGAAGTATAGTCTTGTGGATTTTTATAGAAATCATCATTGTTATCCGCTACTTTTCCGTCAATTCGTTTGTTATAATCCAAAACATCGATTTGAGTATAAACTGCTTGTGAGTATATTTTGTTTAAGAAATCTTCGGGAGAAACCTGTTTTACTTTTATAGCATCAAGAATTTCCTTTGCTCCCATTCCAACTTTGCCATGACCTGATAAAACAATTTTAATGTTTGGCAAAACCTGTCTTTTCAATCGAACAATTAAATCTTCTTTGCTTTGAAGCGTTTCTACTTTTGGCAAATTGAACAACTCATATTTTATTCCGAATGCTCTAAAACCATTGTATGCACCAACAATTCCGGCATAACGACCAAAGCCAATCAAACGTCGGTTACTGGCATCTACAATAGTTTCGTGGTCGTATAATTCAATCTTTTTGTCTAGAACCGCTTTAAGTAATTTTCGGTTATGAACTTGCTTTTTTATGGTATGCGAAAAGAAGAAATACTTTTTATTGGGAATCAAATAATCAACTGGAATTTCTTTTACGCCAAAGAAAACATCGCAATCTGAAACATCATCAGTTACTTCAATGCCTACGTTTTTATATGCTTCATCAGAAAAAACTCTGATATCTGAACTTTCAACTTTAACTATGGCTTCGGGATGCTCTTTTTGTAAACGAACTAATTCTTGGGGTGCGAAAACTACTCTTCTATCGGGTGGATTTTTTCTTTCTTTAATAATACCAATCTTCATGGGGTGCATTTTTGTGATGCCAAAAGTAATAGTAACGAAAACGTTTTCAAAGCTTTTTTCTTAAAAATAAACTCAACCCAATTTTATAGTTGCAATTGATTATAAGTGTTTTATAAATTTATCATAAAAAATTGTGAAAAACCTGTTGATAGCTTTCTTAAAAAGTAATTTTACACCTGTACTGAATAATTATATTTGTTTTTCAATGTTATTATAATGATATCCAAAATCAGTCTCTATACTACTCAATTACTAGCTATTATTTTGCTTACGGTTTCTTGTTCCAAGCAAGAGAAAAATGAAGATGCTATTATCAAGACAAATAAAAACGGTATTCCGATAATGCAACCTTTGCAAGAAGAATTACCTGCACTTACTTCGGCTTTTACCAATGACAAAAAATATAGTGTTAGCCGTTATTTTGAAAAAACATGGTCAGAGAAAAACGATAACGTAGCTTTTTTGGTTGCCAAAAATGGTCAAATTATTTATGAAAATTATATGGGCTATGCCAATAAAAGAACTGGAGAAATGATTTCTAAAAACATGCCATTACATATTGCCTCTGTGAGTAAAGTATTGACATCTACAGCTGTTCTTATGCTTGTTGATGCCAAAAAAATTACGTTAGACCAAAAGATTAATACCCTTATCAAAAACTTTCCATATCCCGATGTGACAATTCAAACGCTACTTAATCATCGCAGCGGAATGAGAAATTACGCCTATTTCACTTTTGAAAATGGTAATTGGGACAAAAAAGAAACCTTGACCAATGAAGACATTGTAAAGGTTATGGTGGAGAAAAAAATTACTTTAGAAAGACCAACTGACACCGGATTTGGTTATTGCAATACCAATTACGCAATGCTCGCTTTGATAATTGAAAAAGTTACCGGATTGAAATATCCTGAAGCGATGAGCGAAATGATTTTCGCACCACTTGGTATGACAGATACTTTTGTTTTTGATATTGCGAAAGACCGTGACATGATTGCACCATCCTATAAAGGAAATAATGTAGAAATTGGTATTGATTATCTGGATGGAATTTACGGCGATAAAAACATCTATTCAACTCCAAGAGATCTATTGAAATTTGACAAAGCACGCTATGCTCCTTTTTTCCTTAATACGGATCTGCTCAAAAAAGTGTATAAAGGATATAGTTATGAAGCCAAAGGAATTCGTAATTATGGTTTAGGTATCAGAATGACTGAGTTTGAAAATGGGGAACCTTTTTATTATCATAACGGTTGGTGGCATGGAAACACTTCCTGTTTTATTAATTTAAGAAAAGAGAAAGTTACCATCATTGTTTTGTCTAATAAGTTTACTAAAAAGACGTATCAAACTAAAAAATTAGCGGCACTATTTGGAGATTATCCATTTAAGTTGGATGATGGTGAGGAATAACAGGATAAAATTAAATGCAACATATTTAATATTGGCTAGTTGAATATAACAGAAAAACTAAACCTGAATAATTACTTCTCTATAATCGCTTCCTGAATAACTTTCTGAATGTCTTCGCGGATATTTTCCTTTGAAAGTTTATTTGGCAAATTAGAATCCGGATACGTTCTGTTGGATAAGAAAACATAAACAATCTCCGTTTCAGGATCAGCCCAAGCGATAGTTCCCGTAAAACCAGTGTGACCAAAACTGGACATCGAAACACAACCGCATGTTGGACCGGCACCACTTATTTGTGGTTTGTCAAATCCTAATCCACGACGGTTGCCTTCTGTACAAAACCAACACGTATTAAAATCATTAAATGTAGCTTCTGAGAAATACTGAACGCCTCCATAATTTCCTTTTTGTAAATACATCTGCATTATCTTGGCGATATCCATGGCATTGGAAAAAATTCCCGCATGCCCACCTACTCCATTTTCCATAGCAGCTTCCATATCGTGAACATAACCCTGAATGGTATCATGACGAAAGTAAGTATCTATTTCGGTTGGTGCAATTACACTTTTATCAAATTTTGTTAGAGGATTATAAAGTGTGTTATTCATCCCAAGTGTTTTGTAGAAATTGTCCGAAGCTAATTCATCCAAATGTCTACCCATAATTTTTTCCAGATATTGTTTCAAAATAATAAAGGTAAAATCGCTGTAACGGTATTCTTTTTTATCTATAAGCGGACTGTCGATAATCTTTTTCATTATACTGTCATGATAGTCATCACGTAAATACAAACTATCGGAGAGGCGTTTGGTAAACCCTTCGCTATACATTTTTCGATAGTATTTGTCCATTGGCAATTTAGTCGAATCTAAAGTGGCTTTATAAAAAGGAATCCACGCTTGCATTCTGCCATAGTGCGACAACAATTCTTTAAACGTAATTTTCTGCTTGTTAGAACCTCTAAATATTGGTAACATCTCTCCTAAAGTAGTTTCGAGTGTTACTTTCTTTTGATCATATACCTGCATTACATTAGGCAAAGTCGCTACCATTTTGGTTACTGAAGCTACATCGTACAAATCGCTATTCTTAACTTTAACATCGCCATCATATGTTTGTTTTCCGAATGATTTTTGATAGATGACTTTTCCTTTTCTGGCTACCAAAATCTGCATACCTGGAGCCATTTTGCCGTCAATAGCTTTTTGTGCATACGAATCAATCTGCTTGAGTTTCTCTGAACTCATACCCACACTTTCCGGAGTGGCAAAACCCAATCGATTGAGTTTTTGAGTGGTGATTCCATCACCTGCTTTTAAGATACTGTTGATAGAAACCGGAAGCAATCCTTTGGCGTCAATGGCACCAAAAATTAACTCAGCTGAAACTTCCTGAGCAATATTTCCATTTTGATAGGATACAATCACACCAGGAATTTCATCAAAATTCAAGATTCTTGACAGTGCATATGGTTTGGCAAAACAATCAATAATTACTTTCTTTTTAGAGGCAATAGAATCAATGACTTGCAATTCAGGTACTGTCAGCTCAGGAGATTTCCACCACGATTTATCCGATTTGTGATATCCAATAATTACGGTTTCATAATCGGTTAATTTAGTCATCAAAGTATCTATATTAGTCTCTGAAACTTCAGTAACATCGGCATATTTCTTTAAAGTAGTGACAAAACAACTATTGGTATCATCTCCTAATTTTACATAGGCAATTTTCTGATTCAGATTTTTAATCGGAAGAATGTTTCCATCATTTTTTACAACGGTAACCGCATTTTCATACAATTCATATTCTAACGTTTCATTCGATTTCGGATTCAAATCATTATACAAATTGATACCTTCGGTAGGTTTGTAGTTGTTCAATCCTGCTTTGAACTTATAACGTAGAATCTTCTTTACCGATTCCGCTAATCTTGCATCTGAAATAAGGCCGTCTTGATAAGCCACACATATTTTTTCTACAGCAAGCGGTACATTTTCTGCAAAAAGAAGTATATCATTTCCCGCCATAAAAGCTTCCAAATCGATATCTCCTGGAGCTCTGAAATTACTTGCCCCTTTCATGTTCAATGCATCCGTAAAAATCAATCCATCAACTCCTAACTCACTTTTGAGCAAATTTGTTACAACATTATAAGATACAGAAGTTGGGTAACCCTCACGTGGTTCCAAACTTGGTACATTCAAATGAGCCACCATTACGGAAACCAAACCTTCG
>CALQCV020000155.1 GCA_943329165.2 Candidatus Nitrotoga sp. CP45
TATCAATCCAGACGAATTCAACGGATTTGCCTTTGGAATGGGCATTGAGCGTATTGCCATGTTACTATACCAAATTGGTGACATCAGAATGTTCTATGAAAACGATGTGCGTTTCTTAGAGCAATTCAAGTCAAGTATCTAAAAAGTCAAAAGGGATTAGGGAAAAGGGATTAGAACTTTTACTTATCCCTTATTTCTTATCCCTTATCCCTTAAAAATGAAATCAGACATCACAATCCCAAAAGTAGAAAACGTATTCTTCGCAGCCGTTCAGGAATGGAGCGATGACTTTATGGAAAACATTTGGAATGTTTATTTAGTTAATGATTCTGACTTCGATTTAGACAGCGTAATGGTTGTTTCTAAAGCTTTTGGCACTCTAGATGGGGAAATGAAAAAAACGTCGCTCTTGCGTCATGCTTTTGTGCAAATTCCAGCAGTGTCTGTTGTGAAAATTGAGATGATTGAAAATAAAGTATTGCGTTTGAACAATGAGTTTATGGTAACTTACTTTATAAATAACACTTTATACGACAAAAAATTTATCTTCAAAGCGCAAAGCATAACTCCAGATTATGTTGAAGAAGTTCCAATTTTGTTTGTGGATGGGGTTATTGTGAGATAAAGAAGAGAATAGAACATAGAATAAAGAAAATAGAGATTGCTCTATATTCTTTATTCAAAAAAAAGGTAATAAAAGATTAAATATAATTGTACTTCGCATTTTTCTTTTTACGTTCAGCTTAGGCAGGATAAATAGTTATGAATAGGATATAGAAAGGTTATTTTAGGCATATTACAAAAAAATATTTTGAAATCCACCAACCATTTTTGACCACATTACCTCACATAATAATAACCTTAATAATGTTTTGACGCCATAAATTTCCCGAAAACAAATCTAGAAAAGCAATTCTGGCTTTTATCAAAAGCTTTATTTCTAATACAAATACTTATCAACAAAAAACCGTCTCGTTATTGTAACGAGACGGTTTTTTTTATTGTAATAATGAAAGTCAATACATTACTTCACAATCAAGAATTCTGAACGTCTGTTTAGCGCATGTTGCGCTTCTGTACAAGGGTTGCAAATTTCCTTTGGTTCTAATTCTCCCGTTCCTTTTCCGGAAATTCTGCTAGCATTAATTCCTTTAGAAATTATGTACTGAACGGTTGATTTAGCTCTACTATCCGATAAAGATAAATTGTAGTTATCACTTCCTCTGCTATCGGTATGCGATTTAGCCATGATAACCATTTTGCCATTATTTTTCATCACTTGAACCAATTTGTCTAACTCAAAAGCCCCTTCTTGTGTGATATTGCTTTTGTCATATTCAAAGTAAATTGGTTTTAATATAATTTCAGTTTCAGTTACAATCACATCAATCGGTTGTAATGCTGCGTCTACTTTAGCTTTTGGTCCTTTGCTTTTCGTTACAGCAAAAGTATTTCCTTCATAACCATCTTTTGAAGCCTGAACTACATAAGCTCTGTCGCATTCTACTTTATAGCTAACTTCGCCTTTATTATTGGACATTTCTGTTGCGATAATATTTTTCTTGTCATCCAATATAGAAACGCTTGCATTGGCTAAAATAGCCCCTGTTTTCGAATCTGTAAGAACAATTAACACATCAACGGCACAGATTGGGTTAACGATAAATACATCATCTTTTCCACTTCTGTTAGTAGATAAAAAACCAATTTTTTTGCTTTCGTTAAAGGTAAAGGCAAAATCGTCTTTTTCACTATTTATCGGCTTGCCCAAATTAGTAGCATCTCCATTTGACAAATCAATTTGGTAAACGTCCAAGCCACCTAGCCCTTGTTTTCCGCTTGAAGCAAAATATAAGGTTTTGTTGTCATCAGCAATAAAAGGAAACGATTCATTTCCTTCGGTATTTACTTTTATCCCTAAATTTTGAGGCTCACCATAAGTTCCGTCCGCATTAATGGCTACTTTCCAAATATCTGTTCCACCCACACTTGAAGGTCTGTTTGAAGAAAAATACAAGGTTTTACCATCACGACTTAAACTTGGATTACTGTTCGAAAATGACTTGTCATTAAATGGCAATGAAGAAATGCCTCCCCAAGAATCTCCGTTATTAGTTGCACTGAAAAGGTACACTTGGCTGTATTTAGCGTTTGCTTTTTTATCTTTTGGTGAAGATTGTTTCTCTTTGTAGCTTTCACTAGCAAAATAAGCCGTTTTACCATCAGCACTTATAGTAATTGGCCCATCATGCCATTTTGAATTTAGCTCCTTTACAGGCGAAGCATTTGTGATGGTGCCATCTGTATTGTAATCCGCTTTATAAATGTCTAAGAAAGGTTCCTCTGTCCAACCGTAGGTTTTTCTAGCTCCATTTCTGGCACTAGTAAAATACAAACTGTTGTCATATAACACGGCTCCAAAATCAGATTTGTCGCTACTGATTTCAGAAGACTTAACATTATACAACTTTGTTTTATCTAATAAACTCGGAATATAATTTGGATTTTCGTTAAATGCTTTTGTTCTCGTGTCATTTGGAGACGCAGCAGCAAATTTTTTCATTTGTTTGTTGGCATTGTCGTATTTTCCTTCCGCTTTCAACATTTGAGCATAGCGGTAATAGGTTTCAGCATCCTGTTGCGTTTCAGTAGCTTTAGCATACCATTTAACAGCTTCTGCGGAATTGAACATATAATAATTGGCATCGGCTAATTGCTTATAAACATAAAGATCTGCTTTCCCGTTTTCAATCAATTTCTGATATTCTTTGACAGCATCAACATATTCAAATCGGGCGAATAGTTTATCTGCTATCTTGGTGTTTTTATTTTGTGCCGAAACAGTAATACTGATAACTACAAAACTTAATGCTATATATAGATTTTTCATTTTTAGAAATACTTTAGGTTAGAAATATCTTGGTGAACGTGATACTTTTTTCGGGAAGTTCAGATCAAATAAGAGCATTACCTCGTGAGAAGCTGGCGTTACAACATTTATATCTGAAACAATATGATCGTACGCATATCCGATTCTCAAGCTTGGTGTAATGGCAAAATTTACCATAGCTCCAAAAGAGTCTTCCAATCTATACGTTGCTCCTAATTCTAACTTATCATACATCATAAAGTTAGCGGAAACATCTAGAGATGTCGGTGCATTTACAGATGATTTAATCATCGCAAACGGTTTGAATTTTAAATTAGGATTAATGTCAAATACATAACCTCCAGTTAAGAAATAATGAATTACATCAGTTCCGTATTGTCTGCCATCAAAATCTAAATATTTAGACTTTAACATATTGGGCACCGAAAAAGCAACATAATATTTATCGGTATAATAGAAAACTCCGGAACCAATATTTAAGAAGGTATTATTTGGATTCCCAGATCCAAAAACATCGTCTCCTACATCAGGTAATGTTGTAGAAATGAAATTGAAATCAATTTTGTGCATGGTAAGACCAGCTTTTAAACCAAAAGCTAACCTACGTTCGCCACCCAAATTAAGCGTATAAGAGAAATCGGTGTAGAAATTATTTTCTTCTACAGGTCCAATCTTATCTGAGATTACAGAAAGGCCTAATCCAACATTTCTGCCAATTGGACTGTGGATGAAGAATGTACCCGTAGTAGGCGCATCTTCAATTTCAACCCATTGTTTTCTGTAGAGAAATCCTCCTGACAAACTCTCTTTTGAACCAGCATACGCTGGATTCATCACACTCATATTGTACATGTACTGTGTGTAATGCGGATCTTGCTGTGCTCTTAACTCTGTAATCGCTAAAGCCAATATCGCAATGAAATATACTTTCTTCATTTTGTTATATTTATTTTGAATGCAAATTATTTAGTAAGTTATTGTGCTCTATTGATATAAATCCAACCCGTTTTGGTATCACCGTTATTTCGGTCAATGATGTAGTAATAGGTTCCGTCAGGAAGTTCGTCTCCTTTATCTGACTTACCGCCCCATTCGTTTAAATAGTTATCGCGAGTGTAAACTTTCATACCTAATCTGTTGAATATAGTAAGTTTTTTAACATCAAAACCAGATAAATCAAAAGTATCGTTTAAACCATCATTGTTAACAGAAATCCCTTTTTGTATTACACAAGAAACCGACGTTACATCAAATGTGGGTGAATCAGTAGAACAACCGTCAACCGTTATGGTTACGGTATAATTGCCAACTTCTGTTACCGTTATACTTTGGGTGTTACCTCCAATTGGATTCCCTGAACTATCTTCCCAAGAGTAAGTTGCTGTTAATGGATCGAAAGAACCATTTACCGGAGTAGCAGTTAATATATAATTTACACTTTGACAACCTCCAATTAGTTCAATGGTAACTGGTGGAACTATTGTAATCTGAGTAGTTCCAGGAGTTGCAACTTCACAATTACTAACTGAAGGATTTGCTATATAGGTTATAGTATATGGTCCAGGAGGGCTTGTTAAATCAATTGCTCCTGTTGAAGAATTTAGAAGTAAGCCATTAGATGTTGAACTATATATTCCTCCCGTTGCAAATCCAGGATTAGTATTAGGTAATTCTGAACCATTATTAGCACATAAAGGAGCATCATAGTTGAATCCTGTTACTAATGTAACTACTGGTTTAATTTCTAATTGAACTGGTGGAGATGTTGTTGCACTAATTCTACAAGTATTCGAATCCGCAATAACATTAACAACTATATTATAAATACCAGGTGTTGAATTTGCTAAATCTATAACACCAGTCGACGTGTTTGTAAATACTAAACCTGAAGGAGAAGCAGAGAAGGTAGCAAAACTACTCAAACCTGGAGCAGATGGAGTTAATAATGTAGGCTGTGCATTTTTACAAATGGATGCTGGATAACTAAATCCGATAGCAGGAGTTATTATAGGTTTAATTTCTATTGTACCTAGACTAGAACCAGCTGATGTACAAGTTGCTGAATTGAAAGCAACACTATATCTAATAGTATGCAATCCAGGTGTTGAGTTAGCCAAATTAATTTCACCTGTTGATGTGTTTATAAATACTAATCCAGTTGTTAAATATTCTGAAAACGTTCCACCAGCAGTAAATCCAGTAATAGAGGTATTTGGAATTGGATTAGTAGTTGCGTTTTTACACACAGGAGTTACATAAGTAAATGTAGTCACACTCGGCGATGGATTCACAGCATCTATGAAAATAGTAACAGGAGCAGATAAACAACCTGTTATTAAATCTTTAACCACTAGATTGTGATTACCAGCAGCTAAACCAGAAAAAGTTACAGGAAGAGCTACAGGATTTTGAAAAGCACCACCATCA
>CALQCV020000156.1 GCA_943329165.2 Candidatus Nitrotoga sp. CP45
CGTTGCTAACCCAGCAGCATCGCTACATTGAAGTGTAGTATTTAATGCATTAGCTGTAGTTGTCCAAGTTGGCGCGGTAGTATCTTGAACGGTAATCACCTGAGTGAATTCAGCCGAAGTATTGTTACAAGCATCCGTTACCGTCCATTTATTGGTATAAGTACCAGCGTTAGGACATTGTTCAGAAGCTACGAACTGCCCAGCAGTTTTTACGATGTTTGTTACATCGTTATCACAATTATCAGTAGCCGTTGGAGCTGAAGCTTGAGCCGTTGCTAACCCAGCAGCATCGCTACATTGAAGTGTAGTATTTAATGCATTAGCTGTAGTTGTCCAAGTTGGCGCGGTTGTATCCGTTACATTAATAGTCTGAGAAGAATTAATAGTTCCACAATTAGAAGTAATACTAAATGTTCTTGTAACTACAATTGGACAAGTTCCTGTTTTCGTATCAGAATATGATATACTATAAGTAACAATTTCTGTATTGTTGGGGAAAGAACCGCCAGCAGAAAGGAATTGAGCTAAAGTTATTGTGGTGGATAGTTCATTATAAGCTAAATCACCTATGGCATTAGTGTTACAACCTTGAATAGTTAACGCACGAGGAGCCGTAAATGTTGGAGCAGAATAAACTGTAACTGTAATAGACCTTTTCGGACCAATACAATTAGAACTTTGACCTTCAGCTACATAAAAAGTTGTTTCACCAGCAGTAGCTGTTGATGGAGTAATAGATGTTTGAGCTGCAGCGGTTAATGAATTATAATAGTATAGAGTAAGACCTGGATTACTAGGTACTGCAGTAAGAGGTAGTGCAGTGGCACCAACACAATAAGTTACATTTGTAGCAGTTGGTAAACTAGTAATACTTGTTACTGTAATGGTAAATTGGAAGTAACAACCATCATTTGATCCAGGAGGAACAGCATAATAGGTATTAATACCCGTTGATCCTGGGAAAGGATTTGCAATAGAGTATTGTGTTGTCGTTCCTGTTATTACTGGGAATTGATTATAAAACATCGATCCTGGAGGAAATGCTCCACTTACCGAAGTAATTGGAATAGTGGTGTCGGAATTACAAAAGGTGAATGCTGTGATTGGAGGTGTGCCTTGACAATTTGTATTTACAAAATCAGCAGCATTGATTGTTGCACTTAAAGGAGCTGGAATAACATTATCATCGCAAGTTCCTGAAGCGGTGTAAACTTGCATTAAAGGTTTATTGTCAAATACGATAGTAGTAATAGCGCCTGTCCCACTTAAAAAACCATTTATACTTAGTACGTTACTACAGTTAGCATTTCGAAGTAAAGTACAATCTTCAGTTACTTTTATTTTAAAGATTAATTCACCTAAAACCGTATCTGGATTAGATGGTAAAGGTAAAGTGCCAATATTCCAGACAATTGAACCATTTGCACCATTTGTTGGTTCGTAGGCTACAGTGTTTGGAGTTGGGAGAGGGGTAAAGAATACATTTCTAGAAGCACTACCCGCAACAAAATAAGCGTTATAAGGTATCGGTACTGTGATTTTAGCATTATTTATAGCTTCAGTTCCTTTGTTTTTTATTTGGATTTTGTATTCAATTTGTTGACCAGGTTGAACAATGTACGGTCGTATAGCGGCTTGATTGTTTATTGTAGTAGCTGATATTACACCCTCTGGTTCAGGAATGTATGCATCAACAGACATTGCAATACCGAAGATAGAATAGGTATCTCCACTGGTTCCGTATCGAAAATTTGTTGATGTTTGATTATTTCCAATTATCGTATTTCCTGTATTTGGAATATTAAACACAGCTACATCAACACCTGTATTGTTTACTAAATTTGGATTTCTTGTACCACCAGTATTAATGGAAGAGTTGAAGAAATTACCCGTTGTATTTCCCGAATGACTTAAATCGGTATAGTTAGTAGTGTTTAGGTTTCTGATTCTGAAATAGTCTCCACTAATACCTACATCACCTTCACTTGCCATTAGCCCTAGCTTCATTCCCACATTTCCAGTTTGAACAGCATTAAATCCACTAACAGGTAAATCAAATCCAGTAGTTGCAGTGTTTGTACCATCTACATTTGCATATCCATCGAATATGGTTACATCTCTCCATTTCATTTTTGAGTTTTCATAGATAACTATTATTCCCCAACCACCAGAATATCCTGTTCCTGATAAACTTCCTTCTAACAGTGCCATGTCAGCAACTGTATACTTACCTGTACCACCTGTGGTAGCTGATTTTACATAATCAGTGATTTCAGCATAAGCGGAATAAATATCTTCATCACTACCTGAAGGATAATAGATATCATTGGTTGAAGCAGTAATTTGAGTATATGAAGAAGCACCAGGACCTTTTAAAGAAACAACTCTTTTATTGTACGTTTTAGTCAAATTTGTTTCGACTTGCGCTATTCCAGTAACATTAACATTGGCATTTGAGTTATTTTGGGTATTATCAGTACTTTCGTTAGTTCCAGCAAGTCGTACAAGATTTCTAATGGTTATAGTAAGTGTACCATCAGATATTATATAAGGAGTGTTAAGTGTGGCTTGAGTATTTGCTCCATTTACGGTAACAGGAATATTTGTTTCTGCTCCACCATTAACAGTAAGGGTAACTCTATTAGTTGCAGAACTATTAAAAAATCTGAAGGCATACGTATTTCCATTTCCAGAAAACGTATAAATAGGATATCTATTACCACTAGAACCTCCTCTTGTTACAGATAAAGTATAATTTGTCGTATAAATTGGATTTGTAGTACTACCAATGTTTTGATTGTGAACAATATTTAAATTATTGTTAACTGATTGTGGAGTTGCTATTGGTTTTGTTACGGTGAAAGTAGCATTAGGAGAAGATTTTCCAGTCCAATACAAGCCCGCATAGATAATAGTAGAACAAGCTGGGATTGCTCCATTTTCAGCAGATAACACTAACGTTGACGACGATGAATTAAATGTACTTGGATCATCATCTGTATCAACATAAGTCATAAACTCATTGTTGTTGGTAGTGGGAGTATAGTTTTGAGGAGTCAAACAAGTATTCCCCAGCATTGTAAAGTCTCCTTTAATGTTATAAATCTTTTTATTTGGGGTAAACTGTGAAGTTCTTTGAGTAAAAGCTTTTCTCACTTGTGCATTAGCAGTATTGGAAATTCCTGAAAGAATTACCAATACTATTGCAATACATTTAAGTTTAGTTACGATTGAATTTAAGTATATATTTTTCATATCTTCTGTTGTTCAATTATTTATTATCTCCATTGTCAATTTTATAAAACACACTATATTTTTCATCATAGTTAGTAATCATATTTGCGATTTCACTAGATGATATATCTATACTAGAGGCTATGTAGATGTATTTTAATTTTTTAAAATTACTAAGTAACGCCAAGTTGATAGATGAGTTTAATTGAGATGCATTATCTATTTTGATTATAACAATTTCAATGTTGTTTTTTAAAGTTACTAAATTATCAACTTGAGCAAATGAGTTCATATCTACACACAAATTTACTGGCTTATCACCATATGTATTTACTGTATTAGAATAGCAATAAACAGATGGTTGAACAGTAGTAGTTAATGTTTTTAGATTTTCTGCATTAAGTTTGGCTACATTTGATAATGTGCCTTTTGTTGCAGCATTGAAAAAGGAATTAATATTAGTAACAGTGATTACATCATTTTGTTGATCAGCGGTTCCTAATTGCGCATTACTGTTGGAGTAGAAAAAAACTAATATTAAAAGTAGGATGACTTTTCTTTTCATAATTTGACTTGATTTCTCAAACAATAATAGATTTGTTTGAAGGTTAAATAATATATTGGGGTTATTTGTTTTGACAAAGATTAGGTTCATTCGAATAGGTTTGAAAAATAGCATTTTAAGCATGAAGTACTTTTTAGGTGTTTATGCAGTTGATAGATAATTGGGGTTATACTAAAAAACAAATTTAGTTGTAGTACATTTTTTTAAACCATTTTATCTGTTAACGGCAATAATAATCTTCGAAATACATTTTTTTCTAGATATTCTGGTTCTTGTTTATGTTTTTTTGTGGTTATTTTTGATTTTTGATATAATTGACATGTATATTTAAGGTTATTTCTTATTATAATTTATGTTTTACAGTCCGAAAGTAGTAAGTATAATTCAAACCACCAAAAAAAAAATCGATAAAGTGTTTGATTTTACGGATAAAGTGCATTATTTATCATTTTTATATATAAAAATACTACAATAAATATACTAATAAGTTGTTTTTAACATATTTTACTATTGACATTTTTTTAAATTGATTCTTATTGAACAGTTTTGTAAAATATTGCTAAAATTTAACCAACAAATCAATTTTTAATAACCATCGTAAATAGAGTTTTTAAAGTCTTTAGATAAATTGCGGTTTATATGATATAAAAACTTAAATTTATGTTATCAATAATTTTGATATCGTATCATGAAAGAGCTATTATTAATTCGACATGCCAAATCAAGTTGGGGAGCACCATTCCACGATATTGATAGACCTTTGACAAGTAAAGGTATTCAAGATGCACATTTAGTTTCTACTCAAATCAGCAACCAAATTCCAAAATCATTTATGGTTTGGAGCAGTATTGCCAAAAGAGCTTCGGAAACTGCCATTATTTTCGCCCAAAACATTTCATTCCCTATTGAGAGTATTATCTTCAAAGAAGAATTATACACTTTTGATGAAAGAAAACTGGAACAAATTATCAAATTATGTCCAAATGATTATGATAACTTAATTCTTTTTGGACACAATGAGGCAATTACAAATTTTGTCAATAAATTTGGAAACATCTTTATCGACAATGTTTCTACTTCCGGATTTGTAAATATTATATTTGACAATAACTCGTGGAAGGACATTCAAAAAGGTGTTACCAAAAAAGTTATTTTCCCAAGTGATCTAAAATAATATGAGTACAGATTCCCGTTTTCGTTATATCGACAGAGAAAAAAGTTGGCTAGCATTTAACGCCAGAGTATTACAAGAAGCAGCTGACGGAGCCGTTCCGTTATTAGAAAGACTTCGGTTCATAGGTATTTTTTCCAATAATTTAGATGAGTTTTTCCGCGTACGATTTGCTGCTATCCGCCGTTTGAGTTTGTCTGGCGTTTCGGGAGAAAAAATACTTGGTGGAATTTCAGCGCAGCAACTCGTTAAAGAAATTACCGAAATAGTAATCAAACAACAATCGGAAAGTCTGCGTGTGCTTAACGAAATTGACAAAGAATTAGTAAAGGAAAAC
>CALQCV020000157.1 GCA_943329165.2 Candidatus Nitrotoga sp. CP45
CCACGCACTCATTGCACTTTCTGGAGTTTGATAATTGTAAGCAATGTTTTCTCCAACTTTCGTTGCTCCTAATACCTCAATCAGGTTATTAGCTCTTTGCTGAAAATAATCGTGATTAACTAATTTGTTATCAATCATATAAATATTATGTTCTTGTGACTTATACGATATATGATTAATTACCTGGAGCGAGTTTAATCCAATGCTTTGACGATAATTATTTACAGCCGTAATAAGTTTCAACTCACTATCATTATAATTGTAGGAAGTTACAAGCTTGTTGTTAGAAGAAGATTCTTCCGCAGAATCAGAAGAACATGATACCATTGTGAACACGATTGCAAACGGCAATAATGCTCTAAACATTTTTGCTTTCATAGTAAGTAGGTTAAGTTTTTAATAAAGTAGATGTGGGGCAAACACTTTATTGAATTAATTTTGACAGAATATATTTTTTAAATTTGGTAGATGTGGGGCAAACACTTTATTTAAATAATATGGAAAGAACGTATTGTTTTATTTCTTGTACAACGTTACATGTTTTATCGATTAAGTTGCAAATAAAATCGATTAAATACACTTATTTAATTTATAAATGTATAAAATTCTTACTTTTTAACATTTAATTGTATATCTTTTAACTTTATAAATTTTAAAAAATAACTTATTAAATACTGATTATTGAAATATCTTTGACTTTAAAATAAAACTCTTTTGATAACAATTCTTTCAAATTCAGAACTAGCTGCAACTATAAATCATAAAGGAGCCGAATTGATTTCCTTAAAAAGGACTGATTCAGATAAAGAATACATCTGGGAGGGAAATCCAGATTATTGGGGAAAGCACTCACCTATTCTATTTCCGATTATAGGTACTTTAAAAAACAATTCATACACTTATAACAACAATATATATGAATTATCTCGTCACGGATTTGCAAGAGATATGGCTTTTGATTTGGTTAGTCGTACTAAAAATGAAGTGATATTTTCTGTGTCTTCAAACAAAATGACTAAAGAAAAATATCCATTCGAATTTGAATTACTAATTAGTTACACCATACATAATTCTGAATTAACAATTAGTTATCAGGTTATTAATAAAGATTCGGATGTAATACCCTTCTCAATTGGTGGTCATCCGGCATTTGCTTTACCCAAAAAATTTGAAGAGTATACTTTAAAATTTGAGATAGATGAAAACTTAATAAGTTATCAATTAGAGAATGATTTGCTTTCAGAAAAGACAAAATCAATCGGCTTAATAAAAAACAGCTTGCCCCTAACCTATTCTCTTTTTGAAAATGATGCGTTGATTTTTAAAGAATTAAAGTCAAAACAAATTCAAATTATAGAAAGTGATATTCCAATTTTGAATTTTAAATTTAAAGATTTTCCAAATTTCGGAATATGGACAAAAGTTAATGCACCTTTCATTTGCCTCGAACCTTGGGTTGGCTATTCCGATGTTTTGAATACAACCGGAAATATTTTAGAGAAAGAAGGAATTCAAATTCTTGAGCCTAATTCTTCAAAAGAATTCAATTTTACTATTCAAATTCTATAATTACCAAAAAAAAATACGGCTTTGTAAACGAAGCGTACTTACTTCAAAATAAATTATGGTACACTATTATTTATTCTTTACCCGTTGGGTGTAATTATTTGAAATAAAATATATCGAATAAATGTTGGTCAAGATACTGAAAATCAGTATTTTGAAGTCGCTAAACAACCAACATTTATGACAAATATAGTTAAAAATTATTTTAGAGTTTTAGAAGTTTTAAGTTCTTTGAATATTGAGTTTGAGTTTAAATCAGTAATTGGCAGAAAACCAAAAATGACTGATTTAGAGGTGGTTGCTTTGAGTCTGACAGCTGAATTCATGTTAATTGACAGTGAAAATTCACTTTTCAAACAGCTTTCTCCATGTGAAATTCCAAATTTAATTGAGCGAAGTCAATTTAATAAAAGACGAAAAAAGCTGTTTTTGTTTTCTGAACAAATTAGAACAAAATTAGCAGCTCAATTTCTATGTTTTGAAGACTACTTTATTGTTGATAGCATGCCTTTAGAGATATGTAAATTTTCACGACACAATAGGATTAAAATCTGCAAAGACGATTTTGAAACTGCGCCTTCCAAAGGTTTTTGCGCTTCACAAAACAGTTGGTTCTATGGATATAAACTTCATGGTGTTTGTTCTGTTACGGGTGTTCTTCATTCGTTAGATATTACTAAAGCTGAAGTTCATGACATTCATTTTTTGAAAAATATAAAACAACAAATGTCTGATTGTGTGTTGCTTGGAGATATAGGGTATCTGTCAGAAAGCATTCAACTGGATTTATTCCAATCTGTAAATATTAAATTAGAAACACCAAAAAGAATGAATCAAGCGAGTTATAAACCACAACCTTATATTTTCAGAAAATCCAGAAAAAGAATAGAAACATTGTTTTCCCAACTATGCGACCAATTCTTAATTAGAAGAAATTATGCTAAATCTTTTGAGGGATTTAAAACAAGGATTTCAGCCAAAATAACAGCATTAACTCTAGTTCAATACATAAATAAGTTTATTTTTGATAGACCAATAAATAACATCAAAAATCAATTAATTTAATTTTACCCAACGGGTTAAGTAATTGTTTGTATGGGGCTTTTGGGTCCCATTTTTTGTATTATTAGTTTCTTATTTTTTTGTTATATTTGGATACTAGTAATTCTTTGGATTTCGAAAAAGTTTAATTTTAATATTAATTAGCCATTATTTAACCAACAAAATTTAACTATGAAAATCCATTTACAAAAAACCAAAAGCAAAATAATTCGATTTCAAAAAATCTTTTTAAAGTCACTTATTATTGTCACTTTATTTGTATCATCAATTTCAAAAGCTGCAACTATTGATGTTAGTTCAATTGCTGCCTTAAATACAGCAGTTACTAATTCAGTTGCAGGAGATGAAATTGTTCTTGCCAATGGGATTTATACTAATTCGACTATTACTATTGCAAAGAGCAATATTACAGTGAGAGCTGAAACGGCCGGAGGTGTTTTCTTGGATGGTACGAATTCGATTAGTATATCAGGTAATTATGTTACTTTTAGTGGATTTCAATTTACTTCGGGTACAATAACTGGTATTGTCCTTGAAATTACTGGAAATTACGTAGTCGCTTCACAGTTGAACTTTAATGGTTATTCTGCACAAAAATACATTAATGTGAAAGGACAGTATGATGAAATAAGTTATTGTAATTTTGAAAATAAACCGGTATCTGCTGAGATAGGTAATCTAGTGCATATATTTACAAGAACGGATGGTACACCAAACTATACTAAAATTAGATATTGCTCTTTTCAAAATATGCCAGGAGCAGGAGGTGATAACGGAAATGAGTGCATCCGTATCACGAATGCTGCACCATCTACCTATAAAGCAAAAACAATTGTTGAATATTGTTATTTTAACAATACAGGGTTAGGTGATAGCGAAGTAATATCGGTAAAGAGTGAAGACAATATACTCCGCTTCAATACAATGGTAAATAATCAAAAAGGAAACTTTTGTTTTCGATACGGAAACAATAATGTAGCTTATGGCAATTTTTTTATTAATTCTGGAGGAATTAGATTAAAACAAGCAAGTAATATTTATTGCTATAATAATTATTTCGAAAATTCTGGTGACGGCGCAGTGTCGGCTCCAGTTAAATATGTGGCCTCTACAGGTTTTCTGAGTAATTTAAATTTTGTACACAATACTTTTGTTGGTGGTTCACCAATTGAATTTGATACTGCCGGTTCTAACAATGTTTGGGCAAATAATATTTTTAAGAAAACAACAGGCAATATCTTTTCTGGACCTGTTGCAAGTAATACGTTTGCCGGAAATATTTATAGCGGAACACTTGGCGTTACCATATCTTCGGGTATGACAAATAGGGACCCTCAGCTAGCTACTAATGCAGAGGGCTTTTATGGTTTGTCTGCCACTAGTCCAGGTATTGATGCTGCTAGCGCCAGTTATCCAGCTATTTATGATGTGTTAGCACTCGATGATGATCCAATCTTGTCTTTAGATGTAAGTGGACAAGAAAGACCTACTAGTGTGACATTAAAAGATGTGGGATGTGATGAATATACAACTGGAGCAACTACGAATCATCCTTTGGTATTATCAGAAGTTGGGCCAACATACTTAGGAGGTCCTGGAGGTAAATTAAACCAAAACATCACATTTAATCCTTTACCTTCAAAAGTTGTAGGTGATGCTGATTTTAGTGCTGGGGCTACAGCAAGTTCAGGCTTGACAGTGTCTTATGCTAGTTCCAATATAGCAGTAGCAACTATTGTAAGTGGTAATATTCACATAGTTGGGGCGGGCACCGCTACCATCACTGCTTCACAAGCGGGGGATGCTAACTATAATGCAGCCACTAGTGTTAATCAAACGCTTACCGTAAACAAAATAAACCAAACTATTATTTTTAATGCTTTGCCTGCAAAAGCAGTTGGAGCTGCTGATTTTAGCGCAGGAGCTACTGCTAGTTCAGGCCTGACGGTTTCTTATACTAGTTCCAATACTGCTGTGGCGACTATCGTTAGCGGTAATATTCACATAGTGAGTGCTGGAAATTCTACGATTACAGCTTCACAATCGGGTAATGATTTGTATAATGCTGCAACAGATGTATATCAAACGCAAATTGTATTAACAGCAATTTCTAAATGGACTTTTGATGCTATAACTACAACAGGTTCTAGAAGTAATGTTTCTGTGACTGGTTCTGCTGTAGCAGACCAAGGTCTTCAAACTTCAGGTAGTTTATTTAGCGCAAATCACGCAAGTTCATCTACAGTTTGGTCTAACCCTTCTGGAAATGGTTCTGCAAAATCAGTATCATCTACTTTTTGGGCTGTTGGTGATTACTGGCAGTTTAAGTTAAATACTTTAAATTATCATACTCTTGCGATTGCTGTTGACCAAACAGGAAGTAGTGCAGGACCTTCAACATTCAAAATTCAGTACAGTACTAATGGTACTTCTTACACTGATTTATCAGGTGGTACTTATACACTTGATGCTACTGGATGGTCTGCATCTAATTACAGATCAGCTGCCGTTAGATCATTTGATTTAAGTTCAATTACAACTTTAAATAATAAATCAGCTGTATACATAAGATTGGTCGATGCAAATACAACTTCAATAGGAAATGGAACTGTAGCGACAGGAGGTTCAAGTAGAGTTGATAATTTTGTAATTACAGG
>CALQCV020000158.1 GCA_943329165.2 Candidatus Nitrotoga sp. CP45
AAAAAAATGAAATTAATGATTTGCAATATGTGTTGTATGATGTGGAAAAATCCGCAGAGATAACTATTGCATAATTTTAATTATTAAAATATACAATCGAACCTCTGCAAACCGCAGAGGTTTTTTTTTACTCTGAATTTAGTTCAGAGTCTTATAAAAAATAAAGTAACTTAAAAGGAAACTGAAACAAGTTCAGCTAAAAAAAATGAAAATAACAGCAAAAAATATGATGATCACTCGCACAATGATGCACGTAATGTGTTGTTGTATCACTATACCCTTTTACCAGATGCGGAAGACCTAATGTAGTTTTAATAACTATCCTAAAAGTCCCTTTGGTAAGCCATCCAAAGGGACTTTTTTTATTTAATCTGAATTCATTTCAGATTCTGAAACACTAAAATCTTAATTCTTAATACTAATATCTTAATACTTTAAATCATGAGCACACAAAAATTCGCAACTAATGCATTGCACGCTGGACACGACGTTACTAAAAACGCAGGAACAAGAGCCGTTCCAATTTACCAAACTACTTCGTATGTATTCAACAGTTCAGATCACGCCGCTAATCTATTTGGCTTAGCTGAAGCAGGATTTATTTACACTCGATTAAACAATCCAACAAACGATATTCTGGAGCAACGACTCGCAAAACTCGAAGGCGGAATAGGAGCAGTTGTAACTGCATCAGGAACATCAGCAATTGCAACAACACTTTTAGTCTTGCTAAAAGCAGGAGACCACATTGTGGCTTCAAACAGTTTATACGGAGGAACATACAATTTGCTGAAAGTTACTTTGCCACGGTTAGGCATCACAACCACATTTGTTGATCCATCAAATCCTGAAAACTTTACCAAAGCCGCACAAGAAAATACCAGAGCTTTTTTTGCTGAAAGTTTAGGTAATCCAAAATTAGATGTTCTCGATTTAAAAGCGATTTCTCAAGAAGCAAAAGGGTTTAAAGTGCCTTTTATTGTTGATAATACTGTGGCAACTCCTTATTTGTTAAACCCAATTGAGTTTGGTGCCGATATCGTAATTCACTCCTTGACCAAATATATCACAGGAAACGGAACGTCTCTTGGAGGTGTAATCATAGATGCAGGAAACTTCGACTGGAGCAATGGAAAATTCCCTGAATTCACCGAACCATCCGCAGGTTACCACGGATTAAAATACTACGAAGCTCTTGGCGCAGCATCTTTTATCGCCAAAGTTAGAATCGAAGGATTGCGCGATTTTGGTGCAGCTCTTAGTCCATTCAATGCTTTTCAAACCATTCAAGGATTGGAAACGTTGGAAATAAGAATCAAAAAACACAGCGAAAATGCTTTGGCTTTAGCCCAATGGCTACAAACACAAGAACAAGTAGCTTGGGTAAATTACCCAGGATTGGCTTCTTCAGAGTACAAGGAACTTGCCGATAAATACCTTCCAAACGGAAAAAGCGGGATTGTAACTTTCGGATTAAAAGGCGGATTTGAAGCAGCCAAAAAAGTAGCTGACGGAACCAAATTGTTCTCATTATTAGCCAATATTGGCGATACGAAATCGCTTATCATTCATCCAGCAAGTACCACACACCAACAATTATCTGATGCCGAACAAGAAGCAACCGGCGTTACCAAAGACTTAATTCGTCTATCGGTTGGTTTAGAAGACATCGAAGATTTAAAAGCTGATTTAAAAGAAGTACTAAGCCAAATTAAAACGCCTCAACTTACATAGTTATAAGCCTTTTATAAGAAAGCCATTGGTTAGGTTGGTTTGTTATGACTGTCTTCAGTTTAGCGGTTGAAGGCAGTCTTTTAAAAAAATGCGATGAAAAATAATAATAAATAAAATGAAGAATTTAGAAAAAATAGATCTTTTTAATTTTGATTTAGAAAATGGAAAGCAACGATCTATCATTGCATTGTTCTATCAAACTTTTGGTCAGCCCATTGGAGCAGCGCCAATAGTAGTTGTCAATCATGCTTTGACCGGGAATTCAACAGTGACGGGAGAAAATGGTTGGTGGAATGATTTAATTGGCCAAAACAAAATTATTGACACCAATTATTTCACTGTAATTGCATTCAATATTCCAGGAAATGGCTATGATAACAATTTTGAAAACTTGATTTCAAATTACCAAGATTATACTGCACGTGATATAGCCCGCATTTTTTGGGAAGGCTTGTATTTTCTAAAAGTCGAAAGTATTTTTGCTGTCATTGGCGGAAGTCTTGGTGGCGCTTTGGCCTGGGAAATGACAGTGCTCTTTCCCGATAAAGTGGAAAATTTAATTCCAATTGCTTCTGATTGGAAAGCTACCGATTGGGTAATCGCTAATGTCTTAATTCAGGATCAGATTCTCAACAATTCAGATAATCCAATAGCTGACGCAAGGTTGCACGCCATGCTTTTGTACAGAACACCGCAATCTATCAATCAACGATTTCAAAGAAATAAATTGGAAAATCTTTCTGTTTTTCAAATTGAGAATTGGTTGATTAATCATGGCTTTAAACTCAAAAACCGCTTCCGATTGGCAGCGTATAAACTAATGAATCATTTGCTCAAAACGAATGATGTCACTAGTGGCAGAAAAGACTTTTTGACGATTCTCCAAGATATCAAAACCAATATTCACATCGTTGCCGTCGATACAGATTATTTCTTTATTGCGGATGAAAACCGGGAAACATATCACAAATTGAAATCCATTAGAGATAATGTTTTTTATCATGAAATAAAATCCATTCATGGTCATGACGCTTTTTTGATCGAATTTAATCAATTGGCTCAGATCTTAGCACCTATTTTTAACAAACAAAAACAACAAACTTATGTCAGCGCTTAGAATAAACATCGTTCTTTTTGGTATCGGAAATGTGGGAAGCACATTGATAAACCATTTCATATCGCCAAAATAACTCAGGCAGATAATCATGTATTGCGTTACGTAGGTGAATTTGATGTGGCCAAGAAAGAGTTGGAAGTCAAACTGGTTTCAGTTCCTCAAAGTTTTGCATTAGTCCAACTCAAAGGCGCCGACAATCTGATTGAAATTTACACAAAGTCTTATGGTGAAATTCCAATAGTTATTCAAGGCGCAGGCGCAGTTAAACAAGTAACGGCTCGCGGTGTTTTGACCGACATTCTCAAAATGGCCGAAAAAGTAAAAATAAAAGAAGCTGTTTGGATCTAAAAATCGAACTAAGGCAACATGCCTGACGGCAGGCAGGACCCCAAAACCTACAGTACGAAAACGTTGTAGGTTTTTATTTTTCAAAAACCTTGCAAAATAGAATTCTATGACTTTACTTTGCAGTGTTCATAATTTTATTGTTCGTTATCACGAAAGCTGGAGGGATTAGACCCGTTGAAAGCTTAGCAACCCTTTGCCAAAAGAAGGTGCTACATTCTAGTCTTTATGCTGAATTGATTTTAGCATCTTGATAAAGATAACCCGAGAATTCTTCTCAACTTTCAGATAACATATTATAATTTATAGGAGCGAAAGGCTTGCGCTTTTTTGCAAACCATTTTCCTGCTGTTCGTTGCAATCTTTTTGTTTTGTCATGCTGAGCTTGTCGAAGCACAAAACAAAAAGGATTTCCACTTCCATCAGGGCTAAATAATAAACTTTATGTATCTCTAGGCTTCTCTGTGAGTCTCTGTGAAATTAAAAATATGTCAAAAATTCAACAAGCCATAAAAGAAAGAATCCTAGTTCTCGACGGAGCCATGGGAACCATGCTGCAACGCAACAACTTCTCCGAAGAAGACTTCCGAGGCGAACGTTTCAAGGATTTTCCACATCCGCTAAAAGGAAATAACGATTTGCTTTCCATCACACAACCCGAAGCGGTAAAGCAGGTTCATCGCTTGTATTTTCAAGCTGGAGCTGATATCGTAGAAACCAATACGTTTTCAGGGACAACCATCGGAATGGCTGATTATCACTTAGAAGATTTGGTTTACGAACTAAACTACGAATCCGCCAAAATTGCCCGTCAAGTCGCCAATGAATTCACCGACAGGCCGCGTTTTGTTGCTGGCTCTATCGGACCAACAAACAGAACAGCATCCATGTCGCCCGATGTGAACGATCCAGGTTTTCGTGCCGTAACTTTTGACGATTTACGAATCGCCTACAAACAACAAGTAGAAGCATTAATCGACGGTGGTTGTGATGTGCTTTTAGTAGAAACCATTTTCGACACACTTAACGCCAAAGCAGCATTATTCGCGATAGAAGAAGTAAAAGAAGAACGCAATCTTGATATTCCGGTAATGGTTTCAGGAACAATTACCGATGCTTCTGGAAGAACACTTTCCGGGCAAACAGTTGAAGCATTCTTAATTTCAATTGCCCACATCGATTTGTTAAGTATCGGATTTAATTGCGCCCTTGGTGCCGACCAATTAAAGCCTTATTTGAAAAGGTTGGCCATGAACACTCAATTAAATATTTCAGCGCATCCAAATGCAGGTCTTCCAAATGCTTTCGGGCAATACGACCAAACTCCGGAAGAAATGCAAACATTAATAAAAGAATATTTACAAGATAATTTAATCAACATAATTGGCGGTTGCTGTGGCACAACGCCGGAGCACATCAAAGCAATTGCAGATGTCGCTAAGGAATTTAAACCACGAAGATTTGAATTGGCGTAAGCCTTCCTGCAAGGTTTTCAGAACCTTGTAGGTATTTAAAATAAAAGGTCAAACCTACAAGGTCTCAAAGACCTTGCAGGATTATAAAAACAAAAATGGCAGAAACAAAATATTTAAAATTATCAGGTCTTGAACCATTGATAGTTACTCCAGAATCCAACTTTGTAAACGTCGGAGAAAGAACCAATGTAACCGGTTCACGTAAATTTTTGCGTTTAATCAAAGAGGAGAAATACAACGAGGCACTTACTGTCGCGCGAGACCAAGTAGAAGGTGGCGCACAAATCATCGATATTAATATGGATGAAGGTATGTTGGATGGCGTTTATGCGATGACCAAATTCCTAAACCTTATTGCCGCCGAACCCGATATTTCCAGAGTTCCGGTAATGATTGATAGTTCCAAATGGGAAATCATCGAAGCGGGTTTGAAAGTCGTGCAAGGAAAAGGTGTCGTGAATTCCATTTCATTGAAAGAAGGGACAGCAGCGTTCATCCATCACGCTAAGTTGATAAAAAGATACGGAGCCGCAGTAATCGTAATGGCTTTCGACGAAAATGGTCAAGCCGATAATTACGAAAGACGAATTGAAATCTGCAAAAG
>CALQCV020000159.1 GCA_943329165.2 Candidatus Nitrotoga sp. CP45
ATACGCCATTAATATACTTTCTGTTCCTGTCGTACATGCGGAAGAATTGGTCGTAACTTGATTGCCTAAACCGAGTTTTCCACCAAGATAAGCACTTACACCGCTATTCATTGTTTGCGCCACAGCTGTGCTTCCTAATTTTCGGGTTTCAAAATTGTCAATTCTATAAATGCTTTCCCTAAATTTTTCTATACCCGATGTTCCGGTTCCGAAGATAGTTCCCGAATTCCAATCAGGGTTTTCATTGTGTTCTATTCGTAAGCCAGCATCTTTCCATGCGTCGATTCCGGCAATTACTCCGTATAAAATTCCGGTTGAATTGAAATTACGCAGTTCTAATTCGGTGAAATAGGCGCTTTTTAATTCATCTGATATTTCAGGAGTTCCAGAGATTTGACAAGAAAATTGAAGCCGTTCTAATTCGGGGTTGTGCTTTATCCCTGAAATACCGTTTTTTATCGCATGGGTAAACGCATCAAGTCCAACTCCGTTTGGAGCTACTATTCCCAGACCTGTTATGACAACTCTTCTTTCCATTTTATACAATCATTCCGGCTATCGTGCCTTGACAAACTTCTTCATTAATAGCATTAAACATTTTTACGTTGCATTTTAATTTACCAAATCTAAAATAGATTTTCTCTGAAATTACAGTTACTTTTTCGTTTGGATAAACGGGTTTTAGGTATTCTATTTCTGATGATGTCAAGGCAACTTTCGATTCTGAATTAAAATCATTTCCTAATAAATAAATTCCCAAACAAACAACTCCAATTTGCGCCATGACTTCGGTTAAAATAACACCAGGTGTCACTGGATTTTCCTTGAAATGCCCCTTATAGAAATCCAAATTCGCATCAAAAGTAAACGTTCCTTCAACTCCATTTATATCAATCTGCAAAATCTCATCTACAAAAAGAAATGGCTTTGAATACGGCAGTTTATCTATAATATTTTTATACATCTTAAACCAGTTGTGTTTAATTCAAATTTGATTAATTTTAAACACATAGAAACATAGTTTTTAATGATTTTTTAGAGGCGTTTCACTTTTTTGAAGCAAAACATAGCTTTGTGAAACCAAGAATTGGTCTATCTCATTCTTTTTTCTATGTTTCTATGTGTTTAAATTTTATGATTATTTACTAATTTAATTTTATATTAATTACACCCAAAGGGTATCTTTAGAATTCAATTAGTATGCGTTGTGCTGAAAATCCAGGACCAAAACTGAGCAACATTCCTTTCTCTCCTTTTTTTGGTTTACTGTCCATCACACGTTCTAAAACATATAATACTGTTGCACTTGACATATTACCATATAATCGCAATACTTCTTTAGTATCGTTGATATTTTTGCCTAATTCAGAAAATAAATCTTCAACAGTTTGTACAATTTTTTTACCTCCAGGATGGAATATCAAATGATCAATTTCTTCAATTTTTAGGTTATTCTTTTCTAAAAAAGGATGAATAATATCCGGGAAATGTGAGGCAATAGTTTCGGGAACTTCAATGTCCAAAACCATTTGCAACCCGGAGTTCATTAATTTGAAACCCATCATATGAATCGCATCGTAAAAATGATACATGTCTTCGGCTAGTATTTTTGGGCCTTCATCCTCTTCATGCGAGGACAACAAAACACAAGCAGCACCATCACCAAAAATGGCGGCACTAACAATATTTGGCATCGAATAATCATTAAGTTGAAACGTTGCCGTCGGGCTTTCTACTGCGATAACTGCTGCCCGTTTTCCGGGATTAGCTTGAAGGAAATTCTTGGCGTAAATCATTCCAGATATCCCAGCCGCACAACCCATTTCGGTAACAGGCAAACGAACAATATCTTGACGTAATTTTAGCGAATTAATTAAATAAGCATCGAGTGAAGGAATCATAATTCCGGTACAACTTACCGTGATGATATAATCTAAACTTTCCGGTTTCCAACTGGCTTTTTGCAGTGCCTTGTTTAATACATTTTCGCCCAACTCAATCACTTCCCGAACATAAATATCGTTGCGTTCTTCAAAGGAAGTATTGGTAAAAACTTCCATTGGTTCCATTATGGAGTAGCGTTTATCAACCATTGCGCCTTCGAAAATCTTTTTTACTTTTCGGATAAAGCGATCGTCTTGCCCAGTTAGCCAACCTTCAAGAAGCGGGAGGATTTCTTCGGTCGTTCTGGAATATTTTGGCAATGCTTTGGCTACAGCTTTTATTTTGACACTCATTTTTTTACTTTGTATTGATAATCCATTGATAACGAAATGCCCATTTCCATTCAATTGAATAGTTTTTGAACTGTAATTTTCTCGAGAATTGTTCTAATTCCGGCTTTTTAAATCCTCTTAAAATAGACACTAAACCATCTTCTCTCGACATATCATTTAATCTGAAAAAAAAACACAGCGCCTGAAATAATCTATAGGAAATGCTGCTTCTTTGCAAGTCATTAATAACAATTCCGAGTTTGGCATTTGTTTTAAATACGCTTAACAATTTTATAATTTCTTCCTCTTTAAAATGATGGAGTGTTAAGGTACACAATACGATATCATAGCTCAAATTTTCAAACGCTTTATCAAAAATATCTTCACATCGATAAGAAATGTTTGGATAGTGACTAGATAATTTTTGAGCGTAATCGACTGTAAATTGATTGGCGTCAATCCCGATTAATTCTAATTCAATAGCGTTGGTAATGGCATAATCCGCAAGTGTTCTGAGCATATCACCATTACCACAGCCGACATCAACAATAGTTATTTTTTCTTGATTTGGATACTGTTTAAGAATGCTATTGACACCATTTAGTGTTAGTTTATTACCACCTAAAAGCTGATTGATTTTGGCAATTTTATCCAAAGCATCGCGCAACACTTCGCCTTTCATGTCAAAATCATCCATAATTTCGGGTTGATTGGTTCGGTATCTAGTGTTAATATACATTTTAAGATTCAAGTATTATTGGTTTACCGTGTGTTTTGTTGATGATTATTGGTAATAGAAATGGAAATACGGTCAATATACGAAGTGCCACTTCTGAAAGTTTTGGATTTTGTAGTAATGATGAAAGCCATCTTCCGAATTTTAATCGCTGTTTGAAATTATAATCCCATTCTCGAATATATCGTTCTTCTAAAACTTGTCTTGAAGGTATTTCTTTTCTTAAATATTTTGACACTAACTCAGAGGCAATTTTGGCACTGTGAATTGCCATTGCCATTCCGTTGCCACATAATGGGTGAATTAGACCTGCAGTATCTCCAATCATTAATATATGATTATCAACAGTTTGTTTTTCTGCAAATGATATCTGGCTGATAGTTATTGGTTTTTCAAAAATCAAAGACATACTTTCGAAAATTGATTTTAGGTTAGGATTTTTTTCAATCACTGAAACCTGATATTCTTCAACATTTTTATAGTTTTTGAAAGTATCATAATCTGCTAAATAGCAAATATTGACAACATCATTTTCTACTTTGGAAACGCCGCAATAACCGCCTTTAAAATTATGTAATCCAACAACATCATCCGGGAAATTTCCTTTGTAATGGCCTTTAACGGCTAACCATGGTGATTTTTGTTTAATGAATTTACGTTTCATTTTCTGGTCTATGGTGGAGCGTTTTCCAAAAGCTCCGAGCACAAATTTAGATTTCATTTCGACTCCATTAGAAGTGATTGTTACAAAAGAATCATCATTAAAAACAACATTTTCCACTGTTTCCATAACAACGTGACAACCATTTTTAACAGCTTTTTGGAATAAAAAATTGTCTAAAGTATAACGACTGATTCCGAATCCACCTAAAGGTAAAGTTGTGGTAATTGTTTTTCCGGATTTTATGGAAAATTGTAATGTAGTGATGGTAGTCGGATTTAATTCTTCAAGATCAAGCTTAAGCCAATTTAGATAAGGCAATACTTCATTGGAAATATATTCGCCACAAACTTTATGTTTCGGATACTCATTTTTTTCAATAACTGTTACTTGAAATCCTAATGAAGATAAATGAATAGCCGCTGTTAGACCTGCAAGGCCACCACCTAAAATTAAAACATCGCTACTCTCCATAGATTGTAAATATAAGGAATTTGACAGCTAAAAAGATTGTATAATTATTTTAAAAAAATATATAATTGTTATGAAAATCTAGATTAAAGTCATGAAAAAGGCTCCTTTACGATTTGAAAAGGAGCCTAATCTAAATTATTTAATGATTTTTATTTTCTAAGTGAAGCCATATCAATAACAAAACGATACTTAACATCGCTTTTTAGCATTCTTTCATAAGCTTCATTGATTTCCTGCATTTTGATGATTTCAATTTCGGAAACGATGTTGTGTTTACCACAAAAATCAAGCATTTCCTGAGTTTCGGCTATGCCACCAATTAAAGAAGCCGCAACCGATTTTCTTCCCATGATCAATGGAACCGTATTTAAAATTGGCTCTAATCCTCCTAAGTAACCCACAATAACGTGAGTTCCGCTGATGGCTAATGTTGTAATATATGGATTGATATCATGAACATAAGGAACGGTATCAATAATTACATCAAATTTACCCGCAACCGATGCCATCTGTGCGTCATCTGTAGAAATAATTACCGTATCGGCACCTAAATCCTTAGCATCTTTTTCTTTGTCTGGTGTTCGTGAAAAGAGCGTTACATCTGCTCCTAATCCTTTGGCTAATTTAATTGCCATATGGCCTAATCCACCTAAGCCAACCACGGCAACTTTGCTTCCTTTAGTAACATTCCAATGGCGCAAAGGAGACCAGGTTGTGATTCCGGCACAAAGAAGAGGTGCCACTGCAGCCAAGTCTAAATTAGCAGGTACTTTTAAAACAAAGTCTTCATCAACAACAATTTTTTCTGAATAACCACCATAAGTAAATCCACCTAAATGTTTGTCTTGTCCACCATAAGTGCCAACCCAACCATTTAAGCAGTATTGTTCCAAATCCTGTTTACAGCTACTGCAAGTTCTACAAGAATCTACAAGACAGCCAACAGCAGCAAAATCACCTACTTTTAGTTTGCTTACTTCACTACCAACTTTGGTTACCTTCCCAACGATTTCATGACCTGGGACTACAGGATATGTAGTAAAACCCCAATCATTTCTCGCTGTATGTAAGTCGGAATGACAAACACCACAGTATAAAATCTCAATCTCGATGTCTTTTGGCAATGCTACTCGGCGCTCAATATTCATTTCTTTTAGTGGCGCTGTGGTACTACTTGTACCGAAGG
>CALQCV020000160.1 GCA_943329165.2 Candidatus Nitrotoga sp. CP45
AAAAAATAATAGCATAAGATATAATGGAACTAACACAGCAAATGTTCTATTTGTTTATCCTAGCAATACCAATTGCATGAATCAGTTGGACAGTTACTCGTTTTTTCTTTTCATTACAAAATTTCAGTTGCTGTATGATGGTTGGCGTGTTTGTATAATTTCAATGTTTGCTTTGGTTTGGATAGCTAATGTTTATATGAGCCTATTTGGCTTTATAAGGGTTGGAATGAAAAAAGAAAAAATGGACGCCGATATTGAAGAATTAAAACTTAAAAAAGAAGAAGAAAAATTAAATGAAAGAATTATGAACGACAAAAACAAAATATCCAAAAACACAACTATTGAAAATTCGAATAAAGCGTATCCAGCCAATGTAACCTATCCTCCAAGCGAAGATATTTACAGCAAAGACAAGGAAGAAACAGAAATTGTTCCTGAAGATATCTCTAAAACAAAGCCAACTAATGAAAATGACGGAAAGTACAATGAGAAAAACTTTAATCAGGATAAATCGGGTGCCGACTTAGATGTGCCAGGTTCTGAATTGGATGATGAGCAAGAAAACATTGGAAGTGAAGACGAAGAAAATAACAGTTACAGCATCGGCGGGGATAATCACAATAACTTAGAGGAAGATAATGATCAAAATTAATAATCACCTACAAAATATAATTATGGAAACGCATAATGAATCAACATTGGCAATTATAGAAAGTCATAAAAGCGCAGCTCTAGAGCATCAGGAAGCGGCAAAAGCGCATTTGGAGGCGATGAAATACCATGCAGGAGGGCTAGAAGTTGAGGCTAATGAAAGTGCCAAAACAGCATATGAACATAGCGAAAAAGCAGCTGTTTATGACAAGGAAGTTGCCAAGCATCACGGATTATAATAGGTAGTTCCATGTTCTCTTTTCTATTTTCTCTTTTTTCTATTTTCTTTTCTCTATATTCTATTTTCTTTTTTTACTTTTGCTATCCAAAATTGATACAAAGTAAATTTTATATGAGAACGATACAATTTAGAGAAGCGATTGCCGAAGCGATGAGTGAAGAAATGCGTCGAGATGAAACGGTATATTTAATGGGTGAAGAAGTTGCCGAATATAACGGTGCTTACAAAGCTTCAAAAGGTATGCTTGATGAATTTGGAGCAAAAAGAATAATCGATACACCAATAGCAGAACTTGGTTTTGCCGGAATCGCAGTCGGTTCAGCCATGAACGGTTGTCGTCCAATTGTAGAATACATGACTTTCAATTTCGCATTAGTTGGTATAGATCAAATAATAAATAATGCAGCTAAAATGCGTCAAATGTCGGCCGGACAATTTCCAATGCCGATGGTTTTTCGTGGCCCAACAGCTTCTGCCGGACAATTAGGAGCTACACATTCTCAAGCTTTTGAAAATTGGTTTGCCAACACGCCAGGTCTAAAAGTAGTCGTGCCATCAACTGTTTATGATGCAAAAGGCCTACTGAAGGCTGCCATTCGTGATAACGACCCTGTGATTTTCATGGAATCAGAGCAAATGTATGGCGACAAAGGAGAAGTACCAGAAGGAGAATATGTAATTCCAATTGGAGTTGCTGATATAAAAAGAGAAGGAACAGATGTAACGATTGTTTCTTTTGGTAAAATTATCAAAGAGGCTTTCATTGCTGCTGACGAATTAGCCAAAGAAGGAATTTCATGTGAGATCATCGATTTGAGAACGGTTCGCCCGATGGATTATGATGCCATTATCAACTCAGTTAAAAAAACAAACAGATTAGTAGTTTTGGAAGAAGCTTGGCCATTTGCAAGCGTTGCTTCTGAAATTACGTATATGGTTCAGGAACGTGCTTTTGATTATTTGGATGCGCCAATTCAAAGAATTACAACAGCTGACACACCTGCGCCCTATTCTCCAACGCTATTAAAAGAATGGTTGCCAAATGCAGAAGAAGTTATAAAAGCTGTAAAAAAAGTAACCTATAAATAGATTGTTAGATAGTCAGATTTTTAGATTGTTAGAAGTTAATCCAAAAATCCAAAAATCAAGTAATCCAATTATCTAAATACCTATATTTGAAACTTCATCAGACATTGATTTGGTGAAGTTTTTTTTTGCACATGAAAAAGATTTATTTTAGTTTATTTTTAATTGTTTTCACTACTCTCTTAGAGGCTCAAACCAAAGTCAGCGGTATTGTGGTTGACAATACTAATCTGCCAATTCCATACGCCAACTTGGTTTTTAAAGGCTCCAATACAGGAGTCGTTTCCAATGAAGACGGAAGGTTTTATATAGAATCTCCCGAAACATACACCGCAATATTAGTTTCATTTGTTGGGTTTCCTACTCAGGAAGTTAAATTGACAAAGCAGGTAAGCTACGATTTTAAAATAGTTTTAAAAGAAGGAAACAGTTTAAAGGAAGTCAAAATCTTTGCCGGTAAAACATCCAAAAAGAACAATCCCGCCTTAGACATTCTCAGAAAAATTTGGGAACGACGAAGAAAGAATGGGCTAAAAATGTTCAAGCAATACGAATATGAAAAGTATGAAAAGGTAGAATTTGACATGAACACTATCGATAGTGCATTTATGAAAAGTAAGATTTTTAAGGGCATGGAATTCGTTTTTAAAAACATCGATACTTCTAGAGTTACCGGAAAAACATATCTTCCTATTTTCATCAACGAATCGTTATCCGATGTGTATGGAGACAATCAAAATAAAAAGACAAGGGAAATCCTTAAGGCCAATAAAAATTCAGGATTAGGAAGCGGAGAAGGCGTGAACATTTTCATCAAAGATTTGTATAACGATTTTGATATTTATGACAATTATCTGAATTTTTTTGATAAAAGTTTCACGAGTCCGTTGTCACGAACAGGGATAGATGTATACAACTACGTTTTGTCTGATACAGCAGTTATTGATAACAAATTGTGCTACAACATTGTGTTTTACCCCAGACGAAAAAACGAATTGACTTTTAAAGGAGATTTTTGGGTAAACGATACCACTTTTGCCATCAAAAAAATAAACATGGCAATTACCAAAAGTGCCAATATCAACTGGGTAAAAGATATTTATCTGGAGCAGGAATACGAAGTGTTGAACGATTCCGTTTTTCTGCCAACAAGAGATTATATGATGTCTGACTTTGCTTTGAGAAAAAAAGAAGAGTCGAAAGGGGTTTATGGAAAACGAACAACCTTATATAGAAACTTTAAGTTTGATGACAAGAAACCAGACAAATTTTACAAAGAAGAAGTCAATTATATAGACAATCAGGTTTACGCTAAGTCTAATGAGTATTGGGACGAAAACCGATTTGAAAAACTCAACAAAGACGAGAAAAAAATCTATGCCATGATTGATACGCTCAAAACGGTCAAAAAATTCAAACGACTTTACAGTTTAGTCTCCATTTTGGGAAGCGGCTATATTGAAATTCCGAAATATCATTTGGACTATGGGCCAATATTTTCAACCATTGGAAATAATGAAGTGGAAGGATGGAGAGTCAGAGCGGGAGTCAGAACTTATTTTGGACCAAATGACTTATGGAGGTTACAAGGATATACTGCCTATGGTTTTAGTGACAATAAAGTAAAATATGGAATTTCCGGAAAATGGATGATTGATAAGAAAAACAGAATCATTATTTCGGGAGGAAATAGGCGCGATGTCGAGCAAATAGGCGCAAGTTTAACGACAACCAATGATGTTTTAGGTAGAAGTTATGCTTCTTCAGGATTGTTTACGACAGGATCTAACGGTAAACTAACCAACATTAACCTCAGTACTTTGGCTGTAGAAATTGAGCCTGTCAAAAATGTAACCATCCAACTTGGTTTTTCATATCGAACTTTAGAGTCAGCTTCAGATACATTTGCTTTGGATTATTATACCGACGCAACCCAAACGACCACTAAAAGCAATGTAACGCAATCGGAAGTAAATGTTCAGGTAGAACTTACACCAAAGAAGAAAACAATTGGATATGGTGTTGAGAGACGTTATATTGACACACCTTTTAGTCAAATTTTTGTGAATTACAGCCAAGGATTTAAGGGATTTATCAATAGTGATTTTGATTATCAAAAAATCCAATTATACTATAAGCAACCGGTTGTAATTGGGGCAATTGGACGTTCTAATTTTACTATGGAATTAGGAAAAACGTTTGGACAAGTGCCATTGGGGTTAATGAGTGTAGTGCCTGGAAATCAAACACTTTTCATAATTGATAATACTTTTAGTAACCTTAATTTCTACGAATTTGTTACTGATCAATATGCAACATTGAAATGGGAACACAATTTTCAAGGGAAAATATTTTCCCGAATTCCGGGTTTAAGAAAACTGAATCTTAGAGAAATTATAGGTATAAAAGGGGTTTGTGGAACAGTTTCAGACGAAAATAGAGCCATAAATTATTCTACTCTCGAAGTTTATAAAGCACCCGAAAAACCGTATTGGGAATATAGTGCCGGAATCGGAAATATCTTCAAAGTATTTCGTCTTGATTTTGCCTGGAGAGCCAACTACAGAGATATACCGGATACCAATAACTTTACTATAAAAGGTTCATTCGGATTTTACTTTTAAGCTGACACGAGCGTAGCGAACTGACGCAGTAATTCATTTCAGTTTCTTATTATGGAAGAAGCCATTTCATTTTTGGTTGAGAAAGAGCCTGTTTTCAAAAGTTTGCAACAGCAATATGACACTTTTTTTATTCCGTCAAGACCATCAGGATTTGTTACGCTTTGCAAATTAATCCTAGAACAACAGGTTTCTATCGATTCGGCGAAAGTCTGTTTTTTAAAAATAGAAAACCTTCTAGGAACAGTTTCTCCCGAAAAAATCATCAAGTGTTTTGATGAAGACCTCAAAAGTTATGGCGTTAGCCGACAAAAAATAAGTTATCTAAAAATACTGTCGGAAGCAGTTTCTTCCGAATTGAATTTGGAAAGCTTCAATTTAAAATCAGCTGATGAAGTTAGAAACGAACTCATTAAAATCAAAGGTATTGGTCATTGGACCATCGATGTGTATTTGATGTTTGCCATGCAATCGCCCGACATTATTCCGCTTGGCGATATTGCTGTTGTCAATACGATTAAGGAATTGTTTGATGTTCACACAAAAGAAGAAATGACTGTACTTTCAGAAAACTGGAAACCCTACAGAACGATGGCGACTTTTATACTGTGGCATCATTATTTAGAGAAGCGAAAT
>CALQCV020000161.1 GCA_943329165.2 Candidatus Nitrotoga sp. CP45
GTGGTCGATGTGCGTTACATAATCGCCAACAGATAAAGAATTCAGTTCTTTTAGTGTGAGCGTCTGCTTTTTGGAATAGCCATTTTTAATATTGAATTTATGATATCTTTCAAAAATTTGATGGTCAGTATAGCATGCTATTTGATTTTCTTCGTCGATGAAACCTTGATACAAAGAGGAAACAATGGTGTGGTATTGCTTGCGGATATTTTCGTGATTGGTTTCGTCTAAGCTTTCAAAAATATCATGAAAACGATTCGCTTGCCCTTCATTCGAACAAAACAAATAATTGGTATATCCATTAAAATGATTGTCGCTCAAATTGTTCAATAACAAATCAAATTGTTTGTTAAAAGAAGGTTGAGGTTGTATGTGAAATTCAAAAGATTTTGTTGTTTTAAACAACGGTTTGTTCGATAATTCGATGATAGAGAAATCCAAGGCTTTGCGCAAAAATCCTTCCTGATTCAGAAATAAAAATTTAGGTTCAGCATGTTTTACGTCTTTTGAAAGTTTGTCAAAAGTTTCAATTGCTTTACTGAAAAGTTTGTCTAATTGCGAAGTAAGAAACTCAGTGTTTTCGATACAGATTACTGTTTTTTCACTAATATAATCTAAAAAACTTTCACGATTTTCCTGAACGAATTTATTCTCTAGATTTGGAATAATAGTAATCTTAGTTTGCTTTTCTAACGAAAGTTGGGTTCCAACATCAAAGGTTCGAATGCTCTCCACTTCGTTACCAAAAAACTCGATACGATACGGATTATCATTCGAAAACGAAAACACATCTAGAATTCCACCGCGAACCGAAAATTCGCCTGGTTCGGTAATAAAATCGACTCGTTTGAACTCGTATTCAAATAACACTTCGTTGATAAAATCGATGGTCACTGTTTCGCCAACGGAAATTTTCAAGGTGTTTTTTTCGAGTTCTTTTCGTGTGACGACTTTTTCAAACAGCGCTTCAGGATAGGTAACAATTACGGCTGGTTTTTTGCGCGAATTGATACGGTTCAAGACTTCAGAACGCAATAAAACATTGGCGTTGTCGGTTTCTTCAATTTGGTAAGGGCGGCGATACGAACTTGGATAAAACAGCACGTCATTGGCACCAATCATCTGTTCTAAATCGTTCAAATAATAGGCAGCTTCTTCTTTTTCGTTAAAAATTAAGAGAAAAGGTTTGTCGCTTTGCTTGAAAATGGCCTGAAACACAAACGAGAACGAAGAACCTAAAAGTCCTTTTAACTGTATTTTGGTTAAAGGATTTTGCTCTGCCAGTTCGCTACCGCTCGTGCCAAGCGTGTCCGTAATTTGTTTGACTTTTGTCGAATGAAGATAACCGTTGTATAGTGAAGTTAAACTCAAAACTTATTTTATAATTTTTGGAACAGGATTGGTCGGAATAGCCCTGGCAGTATCTAGCATTCGTAACATATCGCCTTCGCCATCTTCTGTTTTGATTTCACTTTTACGTTTGATTTCGTCCAATTGCCATTGCATCGAAGCTACTTCGGTATTAATTTCCTGAATTAAGTGTACAATCTTTTGATCGGGAATTTGATTCAGATGAATGTATAGATTTACGGCGTTGACTTTTGTAGTAAGAACGGCGATGCGGCTTTTTACTTCGGGGATACTGTATATAATGGGTATGTTATTGTTTAATTCGGTCGCTCTTTTAGAAAGTGTTTTGGCTTTTTGTTGAAAAGCGCCTATGCTGCTTTTTGGTTTTTGACCTAACTCGTTAAGAAATACGCGCCATTCGGCCCAGTTGGTTCTCAATTCACTCGAAGTTTGGTTTATAGGTTGTGAATTAAAACTCCAACCTTTATTGATATTGGAAAATATGACTTCTCTTTTCTGCATTTCTTTCTCTTGCGCCAAGGCACGAACTTTTGGATCTTCCTGACAAGAAGTGAGGAATATCAATAACAATAGTAATGTCGAAAAAGATAATTTCATGCGTAGTCGTTAAAGACACAAAGGTACAAAGGTAAAAGGAAACTTTAGTATGATGTCGTTAAAGGGATTATAATTTTATTAAAAAGAAAACAGTTTTTTTACAGAAGTTACTTTTCGTAAAAACGGTATCTTTACAGTACACTCGAGATGTAGGCGAACTCTATGGAACGCAGTGGAATAAAATAAACAATACTCATGAATACAAAAATCCTAATCATTGGCGCTTGCGGACAAATTGGAACCGAGCTTACCCAAAAGCTTAGAAGTATTTATGGCAATGATAATGTTATTGCTTCCGATATTAGAAAACTAAATAACGAAATTGTCAACAATGGTATTTTTGAAGTGGTCAACGCTTTAGATTACAATCAGATTGAGCATTTAATTGAGCAATATCAAATTACGGATGTTTATCTGATGGCCGCTTTGCTTTCGGCAACTGCAGAAAAAAACCCAGCATTTGCCTGGGATTTGAATATGAATTCGTTGTTTCACGTTTTAAATCTGGCGAAAGCCAAAAAGATTAAAAAAATATTTTGGCCATCGAGTATTGCCGTTTTTGGACCAACAACACCTAGAGATAATACGCCACAGTATACCATTATGGAACCAACAACCGTTTACGGAATTAGTAAACAAACCGGCGAAAGATGGTGTGAATATTATCATCATATTTATGGTGTTGATGTACGCAGCATTCGGTATCCTGGACTGATTAGTTGGTCAACAGAACCTGGTGGCGGAACCACAGATTATGCGGCGGCTATTTATCACAAAGCTTTGAAAGATGGAAAATATGAGTGTTTTCTTTCTGAAGATACGGCTCTACCAATGATGTATATGGATGATGCGATTAGGGCTACGATAGAAATCATGAAGGCTCCAACAGAATCAATTAAAATTCGGTCTTCCTATAATTTATCAGGAATCAGTTTTACACCAGCTGAGATCGCCACTGAGATTAAGAAACACATTCCAGAATTTATGATTTCATACAAACCTGATTTTCGTCAGAAGATTGCTGATAGTTGGCCCGCTTCAATTGACGATAGCAGCGCCAGAAAAGATTGGAATTGGAAGCACAAATTTGATATAACATCGATGACAGAAGAAATGTTAGCTCATTTAAAATAAACTATTTCCCTTTTTTTAAAACCGTAATCAAAGCTTCTTCAATGGGAGTTTTTATTTTTATGACTTCATCAGTGTTCTCATTTGGAATAGTAATAGACAAGACATACTGTTTTATTTTCCATTGATTGTTGACATAGACAAGCACGCCGGAACCGCGACAGATTTTCATTTGTGTATCGAGTAATTCATCAAACCAAGCTGTTTTTTTGTCTCCGCTAAAGTAGACGCGTCGCTCTAACGATTTAAAATTCCATGCTTTTCCTTTATCAAAATACGGTTTGGCATATGCCTGAAAAGCAGGTTTGGTCCAGTTCTCTTTAGCGTCAGTTCCCATAAAGACAGCATCATCCGTTAAGGCATCAAAGTAATTAGTGTAGTTAGCTTCAGCAGCAGCTTTGTGCCAAGCATCAAGCGTCATGTTGATTTGAGTCTTGAGGTTGTCTTGAGCTGTAACATTGGTAACCAAAAATGGCAATAGTATAAAAAGAAGTGATTTTTTCATAAGAATTGCTTTGTTGGTTTAGCGTATCATTGTATTTCGGAACTATGAAGTAAATATAGTATTTATGAATGGTACACTTGCTATTAGTTTTTTGTATTTTTATAAATTAAATAAACAAAGGTTTAATGAGGAAATCAGGGTTATATGCGTTTTTACTAATGCTTTTTGTAATGAGTATTTCTCTAACTAGTTGGCATTGCGCTAACAAAGAAGGTAAACAAATTGCCGCTACCAAAAGTGAGAAGGAAACTTTTTCCTTGTCTTTTGACAGTACTTTGGTAGAAACTTTTTATGCTAAATATCCCAAATTGATTTTGTACAAAAAGCAAGTGGTTTCCTTGTATCAAAAAAACAACTATGATTTTATTTGGTATGATAAAAAAGGAAGAAAAGAAACGGCTGATGTCATCTTCAATAAAATAAATAACCTGTTTGAAGACGGAGTAATTAGTAAAGTACCCTATAAAGAAGTCCTTGACGGTTTGTTTGAAAAGACTTCCGAAAAACCAGATAATGAAGTAGAGTTGTTTTTATCTAACTATTATTTTTACTATACAAATAAAGTACTTCAAGGAATTGACGGCACAAAATCCAACGAATTAGAATGGTATTTACCCCGAGAAAAACAATCTTATGTAGCATATTTAGATTCTCTGTTGGTTGACCCAAAACTCATAGACAAAAAAGAACAGCATATTGAGCAATATTACAAACTCAAAGCGGTTTTAAAAAAATATAGAGCCATCGAAAAAAAAGGCGGTTGGGATTCTATTGCGGTTCCTAAAGATTTTGTGGCAATAAAGCCCGGCGATAGTTCTGATGTTGTGGCTAAAATTAGAACACGATTATTTCTAACCGGTGATATTGATGTTGATTCCGGCATACAAGTATATGGGTTTTCGCTCCAACAAGCGGTTTTGAAATATAAGAAGCGCAATGGGTTTGCATTAGATAAAACTATTTTACCAAAGCATATAAACGAAATGAATGTGTCCATAAGTAGTCGCATCAAAACCCTTATGGTCAATATGGAACGTTGCCGATGGATTTCATCCGATATTACCAAATCCAAAGAGTTTATTGTGGTCAATATTCCGTCGTATCGATTGACGTATTTCAAAGCCCGAAGCGTTGCCTTGGTTTCCAATGTTGTAGTTGGTACGACATTGAATAAAACAGTTATTTTTAGCGGAATGATGAGTTATATTGTATTTAGTCCCTATTGGAACGTGCCTAAGAGTATAGTTACCAAAGAGATTCTTCCGGGAATTAAGAAAAATAAAAACTATTTATCAAAACACCATATGGAATGGTACGGAAGCAATATCAGACAAAAACCAGGGCCTGAAAATTCTTTAGGACTAGTTAAGTTTTTATTTCCAAATACTAACAATATTTATTTACACGATACACCTTCCAAACAATTGTTTAATGAAGAAAAAAGAGCTTTTAGTCACGGTTGTATCCGTGTTGAAAAACCTAGAGAATTAGCGAATGCTATTTTGGAATCGGATGCCAATTGGACACCAGAAAAAATAGACAAAGCGATGCACAAAGGGAAAGAATCTTGGTACACACTAAAAAATAAAATTCCGGTTTATATAGGTTATTTTACGGCTTGGGTTGA
>CALQCV020000162.1 GCA_943329165.2 Candidatus Nitrotoga sp. CP45
ACAATACTGTTTCAAATCGGTTATGTATTTTCTTTCCTCATTTAAATACTCAAAAGAAAGTTCCAGAGCTTTGGCCATTCCGGCAATTTGATGCACCGATTCGGTCCCTGCTCGCCATCCTTTCTCCTGCTCACCTCCAAAGATCATGGGTTGCAATACCAAATTTTTTCGAACATAAGCAAAACCAGCACCTTTTGGACCATGAAATTTATGGGCACTGGCCACTAAAAAATCAATGGCTAATTCTTGTAAATTCAACTCTGTTTTTCCGATTGACTGAACTGTATCACAATGAAACAAAGCTTTGTTTTGGCGACACATCGCTCCTATCTTTTCAATATCATTAATAACTCCGGTTTCATTATTGACATGCATTAAAGAAACTAACGTCTTGATTTCATTGGAAAACAATGCTGAAAATTGAGCATAATCTAAAGTTCCATCATGTGAAACATTTACAAATTCAACTTGAACACCAAATTCTTCCTGTAATGCCTTAAGCGTATACAAAGTGGCATGATGTTCTATTTTGGACGTAATTATTCGCTTAACACCAAAATCTTTTACAGCGCTTCTTAAAATCCAATTGGTGGCTTCGGTAGCTGTGGAAGTAAAAATGATTTCCTGTGCATTGCAATGCAAATATTTAGCAATTGTTTTTCTTGCCGTTTCAATAATGGCTTTTGCACTTCTGCCAATACTATGCGTTGACGAAGGATTTCCAAACTCTGACTGCATAACTTTGACCATTTCATCAATAACTTCATGGCGAATTGGGGTGGTTGCTGCGTTATCAAGGTATATTTTTTTCATATTGCAAATATAAAAGTACTGATCTTAATTAAATGATAAAAGGCCAAATTTAATAGCATAAAAAACTTATTTTTGCTTAAAAATTATACTATTGCGATGAAAAAAATTTTATGTATACTCTCATTGTTATTTTTTATTACTGCCTGTGACGATGGAAATTTAACTGTTGATGTTATCGATTTTACAGAAGTAACTGCCCAAAAGTGTAGTGCTAAAGATGTGATTTATAAAGTTAAAGATGCTGAAATGCTTTTTATTGAAATTCCGGCTTCAACTTTTACAGAGAACGAAACATTGGTTGGAGCACCAATAGAAGTTTCTATAAATGCTACTACCAAAGTGACATACAGAAAATATGATGGTTCCGTAAGTTCCTCTAACATTTGTCCAACAATTCCTGATGCAACACCTAATTTAGTAGAACAATGGAATGCCACATCGGGAATAATTCAAATTACATCTACAGCAATTAAGTCGACAAATACAACTGACAATTCCACACGAATTACCGGTTATACCTATAACATTGTTTTTAAAAATATTACATTCCAAAAACCAACCGGACCTCAAGTGTATGAAACTTTTATTTTTGGAAATTATGCAACAACAGTCAGTCCTTTAGCCTTTGGATTTAACGAAGAAGTTGATAAAAGTGCGTGTAGTACAAAAATTTATGATTTTAGCGGTGGTGAGGTTTTTACCTTAGATGTTGCTGATTATGAGGCATTATTTGCTAGTGAACCAACAACAACCCCAAGAATAAGGTACATTAGCGCTACTAATAAATTATCCTATCGATTATATTCTGGTACCATAACCGATGCCTATTTTTGCGCTACAACTATTCCGACTACTCCAACCCTAACACAACAATGGAATGCCATCGATGGAATTGTAGACACCAGCGGAATAATAGAAGTAAGTACGACATCTTTAGGGTCTGATTTTCTGCATACTATACGATTAAAAAAAGTTACTCTAAAGAAAGGGAATAGTGAATTTTCCTTAGGGGATGATTATCTTTTTGGAACTTTGATAACCAATTAATATTACTAAAATAATCATGCCAACTGACTGTATTAGCTATCAAAAATCAGGGTATTTCGCTAAATTAATTGTAGATTATTTAGATGAGAAGCCCGAATTGAAATCGCTATACAATCGCTTTCCAACTCTCGAAAACTTTAAAGGACAACTGGAAGAAAAGACGCAAAACTATCCGGTAGAAAATAGAAAAATTTTGGTTACTGCTCTTGAAAATCAATATAGTGGTTTTGAATTTTCAGAGGTTACTAAAGCTAATATTTCACTTTTATCTAATGCGAAAACGTTTACCATTACAACTGGTCATCAACTGAATTTGTTCACTGGACCTTTGTATTTTTTGTACAAAATTGTTTCTACGATTAACCTTTGCGCTAAATTAAAAAAAGAATATCCGTCTTATGATTTTGTTCCGATTTATTGGATGGCGACCGAAGATCATGATTTTGAAGAAATAAACCATTTCAACTTTAAAAATACCAAAATCAACTGGAATAAGGAAAGTCATGGTCCCGTTGGCCGACTTTCGACAGAAGGAATACAGAACGTTTCAGATTTCTTTGCTTCCGAATTAGGTCTTGGTGAAAACGCAACTTATTTGAAAGAACTCTTTGAAAATAGTTATCTAAAACATAACAATCTTGCTGATGCCACACGGTTTTTGGCAAACGAATTATTTGGTGATAAAGGTTTGGTTATTCTTGATGGAGATGATATAAAATTAAAACAAGTATTCCTTCCTTTTGTCAAAAATGAATTAATTCATAAAACGTCTTTCCAAAAGGTTACTGAAAGTAATTCATTACTTAAAACTTCCTATGATATTCAGGTAAATCCAAGAGAAATCAATCTGTTTTATATTGAAGATAATCTCAGAGAACGAATCATTTTTGAAGATAATCTGTTTAAAGTTAATACTACCAAGCTTGCTTTTTCTGAAAACGAAATTCTAGAATTGGCAGAAAACCATCCTGAAAAATTTAGCCCAAATGTTATACTTCGCCCCTTGTATGAAGAAATAGTTTTACCTAATTTGTGTTATATCGGTGGTGGCGGTGAAATTAGCTATTGGTTGCAATTAAAATCTACTTTTGAAGATAACAAGATTACTTTTCCAATACTTTTGGTGCGTAATTCTGTTTTGTTAGCAACGGAAAAACAAATCAAAAAAGCGGATAAATTAAACTTAAGCTGGGCAGATTTATTTAGCAATCAGCAAAAGTTATTTACCAACAAAACAAAAGAGTTTTCAAAATTAAATCTAGATTTTTCTGAGCAAAAAGAACATTTAAAACAGCAGTTTGAAAAATTACTACTCATTGCCAATGAAACCGACAGGTCCTTCATTGGCGCGGTGAAAGCCCAACAAACCAAACAAATAAAAGGCTTGGATAATCTGGAGAAACGTTTGCTAAAAGCGGAGAAAAGAATCCACACTGAAAAATTGGAACAAATCATTTTGCTCCAAAACGAACTATTTCCAAATCAAGGATTGCAGGAACGAAAAGCTAATTTCTCCGAATTTTATTTGGATGTAAATGGCAAACTTCTAGAAAAACTATTTCAGGAACTACTACCATTAGAGAGGTATTTTAGCATAATTTCCCTTTAATTCCAAAAGTTTTTAAAACACAAACGTTTTGAAGCAAATACATCTCAATTCGAATTAGATGGAAGTGCGTTGAGTCAAGGCGTTTATTTTGTTAAGATTAAATCAGTATTAGATTTTTCCGTGCAAAAAATTATCAAGAATTGATAGTCGTTCTATTTTTAATAATGGTTTAAAAGGTTTACTTTTGCACCCGACCCGAGGCTAAACGCCGAACGGAACGAAGTTAAATTAAAAATAAAACAAAAAAATGGCAACGAATAGAACATTTACAATGATTAAACCTGATGGTGTTGAAAACGGACACATCGGTGGAATTTTAAATATGATTACTGAAGGTGGTTTCAGAATTGTAGCAATGAAATTAACGCACTTAACAGGAGCTGATGCAAAAGCATTTTACGCTGTTCACGCTGAAAGACCTTTCTATGGAGAATTAGTAGAGTTCATGACACGTGGACCAATCGTAGCAGCTATCCTTGAGAAAGACAACGCTGTTGAAGATTTTAGAACCTTAATAGGAGCTACAAACCCAGCACAAGCTGCAGAAGGAACTATTCGTAAAAAATATGCAACATCTGTTGGTGAAAATGCTGTTCACGGTTCAGATAGCGATGAAAACGCGGCTATCGAAGGTGCTTTTCACTTTGCAGGACGAGAGCAGTTTTAATAAATAGAGCTTTCATTTGATATAGAATCCCATTCCTTCGTTGGAATGGGATTTTTTTATGTCGTTTCCAGTTTCACACAGCAATCAATCATAACATTATACAGACATCAAAAGAAGTAGCCTATCAACAGAAAAATAACAAAGTGATTGCTGAATTTCTTTTAAATCCGTAACTTAGTATATGCTAAATCCGAACGATGATGAGAGCTTTACTTTATTTAATCCTATTTGCATTGGTGTCAGCATGTGCTACAAAAAAGTATACTAAGCAACACTTTTTACCAAAAGGAATTAAATCAGCAACCGAAGAAATATACAGGTTAGTAAACAATCAGAAAAAGCTTTTACAAAAGAAACAAATGGTCTTTACCAAAAATGGGCGCATCAAAAACTCCAAAACGGTCGACTCTTCAGGTAAATTGTTGCAAGCAACCGAAAAGAGATTATGGTTTATTGTAGAAACCTATCCCGATAAAGAACCTTATTACTGCAAAATCCGATGGAAACCTAATCAGCGTGAACGCATCGGCTGTTATACCAGAAAACAATACAAACAAAACGAAGCTATTTATCATTATAATCCGGATGGAACGATTAATAAAATAGTTGATAATTTTACCACGTATTACACCCAGTATTTTTATTATAATAACAAAGAACTTTATAAAATTATAACCAAAGACAAAAATAATAACCTCATAGACGAAGTTTCGGTATACTGTGAAATCAAAGATGAAAAAAGCAGCTGTTTAAAAGAAATTAGAATTTCGGATAAGACCAAACTAAAAGAAGAGATACACTTCTACCCTGTTTATTAAATTAAATATTCCGCAACAGGTTTGGAATAATCTTTAACCAAATAAGAAAAAATCCCACTTAAAGTGAGATTTTTGTTCTTAAAATAATTTTTTATTGCAAACTCTTTAAACTCTGCTCTATAGTTGCAATCTTAGCCAATGCATCGGCTTCTTTTTTGCGTTCTATTTCGAGTACTTTTTCGGGAGCGCCACCAACAAACTTCTCATTGGATAATTTGCCTTGTACACTGCGTAAAAAGCCTTGTGTATATTTTAGTTCTTCTGTTAGT
>CALQCV020000163.1 GCA_943329165.2 Candidatus Nitrotoga sp. CP45
TATAATAGTTGGTTAAAAGCAACAAATACAACGCCAAAACAAGCAGCACATGCTAAGTTGTATAGAAACCGACCAGAATTTGAATTGTATAACATCAAAAAAGATGTTTATGAATTGGATAATTTAGCAGATGATAAAGCGTTGACTTCCATAAAAATTAAATTGATTTCTGAATTGAAAAAATGGATGTTAGACCAAGGCGATAAAGGGATTAAAACAGAAGCCGAAGCATTGCGACGATTAAAAGGAGATACTTTAGATTGGAAAACATCCGGAGATTAGTAACTTGCAATTAATTACATTAATACTTATAATTTTAAGATGGTTAAACTAATAAAATGCATATCGTTACTTTTTGTAATTTCAATTGTAAGTTGTGTTTCTGCGCAAATTAAAACAGAAGTAGCAAGTAGTTTTCCAAAAACGCTCGCTATTGATGGAAAAGACTTGCAAAAAAATTACGAGTTAATTGTTGCTAATGATGCTGATAAAGTTAGAGCACTAAAATCGCTTATAAAAAAAGCAGATAAAATTCTCAAAGAAGCAAATGTATATTCTGTAATGGATAAAAAGCAATTGCCTCCAAGCGGTGACAAACACGATTACATGAGTACCGGTCCTTATTGGTGGCCAGATCCATCAAAGCCAGATGGGTTACCATATATTAAAAAAGACGGGCAAAGAAATCCTACTTATTACGATATCTCTGATTCGCAAGAAATTGACAAGCTAGAAGACGCCTCTTTATCATTGGCTTTAGCTTATTATTTTACAAAACAGGTAAAGTATTCTAATTTTGCTTCAAAACTTTTAAAAACCTGGTTTTTAAATCCTGAAACACGACAAAATCCTCACCTTAATTTCGGTCAAGGAATCCCAGGTTTAAATACTGGTCGGGGAACAGGTATAATAGAAACTCGAGATTTATTTCGAGTTGGAGATGCCGCACTATTGATTCAAGGTTCGCCCAATTGGAATAATAAAGACCACGAGGAATTAAAAAAATGGTTTTCTGATTATTTAACTTGGATGCTTGAAAGTCCAATTGGGAAAGACGAAGCCAAATCAAAAAATAACCATGGTACATTTTATAGTGAACAAGTAATTGCATTTGCTTTATTTACAAATAGATTAGATGTTGCTAATAGTGAAATTGAAGTTTTTAAAAACAGAATGGAAAGCCAATTAAAGACAGATGGGAGTCAGCCTTTTGAATTGGCAAGAACAAAGTCCTGGAGCTATGTTAATATGAATTTATACGGCTATTTTTTAATCGCAAAATTGGCAGAAAATAACAATGTATCCCTTTGGAACCAACAAATAAGTGAAGGTAAAAGCCTCAGAAATGCCTTAGAATGGATTGTCCCTTATTTAAAAAATGAAAAAGTTTGGGAATATGAGCAAATTCAAAAAATTAGTTTTGGAGAAACAATTAAGATTTTAAAACTGGCTGCAAATAAATATTCAAATCCTGAATATGAAGCATTAGCCCAAAAAATAGACTTAAAAACCTATCAATCTGATATTATTGAATTAACCTATTAATATGATTAAAGTCATGAATAAATTCTCTTTCACATTTGTATTGGTTGCATTTGCAACTATTTTTAGTGTTTCTGCTCAAAATAAAAAAGTTAAAAATGAAACTTCAAAACCTAATATTATATATATTCTTGCTGATGATTTAGGTATTGGAGATGTTAGTTGCTATGGTTCGGACAACAATAAAACACCTATAATTGATAAGCTTGCGCAAGGTGGAATTCGTTTTACAAATGGATATACTGCACCTTTATGTGGCCCTTCAAGAGCTATGATATTGACTGGTCGTTATCCATTTAGGACTGGTGCGGTTAATCAAGACATGGTTGAACAAATAAAACCCGAGAATGAAGTTTTGATTCCGTCTGTATTAAAAACAGCGGGCTATACTAGTGCGATGGTAGGAAAGTGGAGTCAATTTTCGTTAACGCCTAAAGATTTTGGTTTTGATGACTACATTACTTTTGCTGGTAGTGGAGATTATTGGGCTACTGAAAAAAAGAAATCAGAAAATTATATAGAAAATGGGGTTAATAAAAAGTTAGATCCCTTAACGTACATGCCAGACTTAATGCACCAGCATTTGGTTGATTTTATTACAACAAACAAGGACAAACCTTTTTTCTTATATTATTCTATGGTTCACGTTCATGCATTAATTCAGCGAACGCCAGACAGTAAACCCGGAAGTGATTTATATGCTGATAATACAGCATATATGGATAAGTTAGTAGGAAAACTTTTAAGCGTACTAGATGATTTAAAATTAAAAGAAAATACTCTAATTGTTTTTATGGGTGATAATGGAACCGCAAGTATTTACTCAGAAAGAGGTACAATAGGAGGAAAGGCACTTTCAGGTAAGAAAGGGTCTATGCTTGAATGTGGCAGTTTAGTTCCAACAATCGCTAGTTGGCCGGGAGTTATTGAACCAGGAAATGTTAGTGATTTATTAATTGATTCTACTGATATTTTGCCTACGTTTGCTGATTTGGCAGGAGCAAAGTTACCAACAAAGAATGTTTTAGATGGTAGAAGTTTTTTGCCTCAATTAATGGGAAAGAAAGGAAATCCGAGAGAATGGATATTCATTGAATTAGGAAACAAATGGTATGTTCGTAATGCCAAATGGAAACTAAATAGAGAAGGAGAATTATTTGACATGAGCAACGCGCCATTTCAAGAAAAATTAGTTTCTAATTATACCGAAAACAAAGAAACTAGTGCGGCATATTCTCTTCTACAAAAAGCATTAAAATCATTAAGTCCTGAAAAAGGAATTTTGGATAATGCAGACGGAAGTGGACGGCATGCAAGTAATGTGAAAAAGAAAAAGGAAAAAGTAGAAGAGTAATTAGGTATAGAGAGTTTGATCCTAACATCATAATAAAAATACTATTCCAAAGAGTTTTTTATCATAAAATTATTTGGCAGTATTTAAATTCAATAAACATTTTAAAAATAATTATTGAACAAATAGATATAACTTTGTAAATTTCCGTTTTTTTATGAAAACTAAGAAAAAGTAAATTAATAAATATAAGATGTACAATTTTATACCATTAACGGATTTTCATTATACTTAAAACCTATAGTTTTACCCCTCAATTTTTTTTGTCATAAAACATTATTTATGATAATTTATAAACAAAAAACAAATTAATTAACCTTAATTATGAAAAAACCACTTTTATTATTTTTATTAATTTTCACTTCAACAATTTACGGGCAAGGAGATGCTAAGAAAGTATCAGGAACTGTTGTTGACAATAAAGGTGTCTCAATTCCAGGTGTTACAGTTACATTTGAAGATAAAGACGTCGCAACAGATTTAGATGGAAAGTACACCATTGAAGTCAAAAATTCAAAATCTATGTTGCGATTTTCTTATTTAGGATTTGCACCGCAAATTGTAGTTGTTGGAAAAAACAAAGAGATTAATATTACGCTTCTTGAAGCAAAAAATGAATTAGACGAAGTTGTTGTCATCGGATATGGAACTCAAAAAAGGTCTAATGTAACGGGTGCTATCTCCAAATATAAAAATGAGAAATTGGACGAAATCGCGGTTTCAAGACTTGATCAGGCATTGCAAGGAAAAATTGCTGGTGTTCAAGTTCAGAATATTTCTTCTGAAGCAGGTGCTGACGCTCAAATTACTGTTCGTGGAATTAGCTCCATTAATGCAGGAGCAAATCCTTTAGTTGTTGTTGATGGACAACCAATTCCTGATGGTTTGGGCACAATTAATATGGCAGATGTAGCCTCAGTTGAAGTTTTGAAAGATGCTGCTTCTGCTGCAATTTATGGTTCTCGTGGAGCAAGTGGAGTTATATTAATTACCACCAAAAGCGGAAAAGCAGATAAGGTAAGATATGCATTTAAATACAGTACTGGATTTAAAAGTGCGTATAAAAAATATGATCTTATGTCAACTATTGAATATACGGAGTTGCTTTATAGAGAACAGGCTATTAGAAATACCGATCCAGCAATTCAAGCTGAAGGTTTAATCAATCCAAATGCATTAAATATTTATTATCAAGGTAGCGCTACAAAAGTGAATAACTTACTTGCGGCTTACATAGTAGAACAAAAAATGCTTGGAGGAAAAGGATATGATTATCAAGATGAAGTTTTACGTACTGCGGAATTCAAAAACATTCAATTTAGTGCCACTGGAGGAACAAAAAGTTTGAAATATTATGTATCAGGTGGATATCAAGGTGATCAAGGGATTATGTTGAAGAGTAATTTTCAAAAATTTAATTTCAGAACTAAATTTGATATCGATTTAAGCAAAAGAGTTAAATTATCTGTGAATATAAACCCATCTTATACGACCAAAGAATCTCCTTCTGAAAACCTGACTAATTTTTGGCGTTATCCTACATGGCTTCCTTATAAACACAACGCTATAACAGCAGCTTTTGTTAATCTAAACCCACAATGGGCAAGTATTCAACCTGGTGATTACGCTCATCCTAGACACTTTATTGGATTAACATACGATGCAAGCTACCCAGATGGAATTCCTTTATTAATGCCTGATGGAACACCTTTTACACCTGCAACTGGCTCTCCTTCAAATTCTGCTCAAAATAATCCAATGGCTTCTTTATTAAGCCATGATATAAATGCAAAATCCTATGGTCTACAAAGTGGTGCAACATTAAATGTAAATTTACTTCCTGGATTAGATTTCAAAACAATGAATACGCTTTATATGAAATATGATACCAAGCTAGATTGGTCAGATAGAAATGCAGATGGAGATGGAATTGTAAATAAAGGGATTTACTATGATAATAGTTATATTGATTTGTTAACTGAAAACACTTTTAATTATAAAAAAGAATTTGATAATAATTCTTTAGAGTACTTAGTAGGATTTACGGCACAACAAACCAAGAGTACTAATACTCAAACTACTGGATTAGATTATCCAAGTGACAATATTACTACACTAAACAATGCTTTATTTATTGATAAATCTGGTACTTTTGGATCTAAAAATCAAGTTGGATTATTGTCATTTTTAGTTAGGACAAATTATGTAGTTGAAAATAAATACATTTTTTCTTTGAGTTATCGTACTGATGGTAGTTCCTATTTTGGACCAGGAAGAAAATGGGGGGATTTCCCAGCGGCTTCTATCGGA
>CALQCV020000164.1 GCA_943329165.2 Candidatus Nitrotoga sp. CP45
ATGAAGAAATTAGAAGACGTTGTAAAACAAAACGAAGTTACCGTTTAATAGATAGCCCTAGCCCAGATTGGAGCAAGCTACCGTGTAGCGCGGAAAGCTGGAAATAGCTCCCAAAAATTTATAATTTATAATTAAGAATTTAAAATAATAAGATGAAAGTATTAGCCAACGACGGAATTTCTAAAAGCGGCATTGAAGCCCTAGAAAAAGGGGGTTTTGAAGTAATTACAACCAAGGTTGCTCAAGAACAAGTAGCCAATTATATCAATGAACACAAGGTTTCGGTAATACTTGTAAGAAGCGCTACCAAAGTGCGTAAAGATATTATTGACAATTGTCCGAGTCTTAAAATCATCGGTCGCGGTGGAGTTGGGATGGATAATATTGATGTTGAGTATGCTCGAAGTAAAGGATTGCATGTTATTAATACGCCGGCATCTTCTTCTGAAAGTGTGGCCGAATTAGTATTTGCGCATTTATTTACAGGCGTTCGTTTCTTGCAAGATTCGAATAGAAATATGCCTTTAGAAGGTGATAAAAACTTTGAAGGCTTGAAAAAAGCTTATGCAAACGGAATTGAATTACGTGGTAAAACGTTGGGAATTATTGGTTTTGGACGTATTGGTCAGGCTGTTGCTAAAATGGCGCTTGGTCTGGGAATGAAAGTGATTGCTGCCGATAAATTTGTTGACAATGCCGAAGTAAAAGTTGATTTTTATAACGGACAATTCATCAATGTTGAGTTTGAAACAGAACCGATGGAAGATGTTTTGAAACATTCTGATTTTATTACACTTCACGTTCCGGCGCAAGAAGGTTATGTAATTGGTACATCCGAATTTATACAGATGAAAGATGGTGTTGGTATAGTGAATTGTTCTCGTGGAGGTGTTATTGATGAAGTGGCGTTGATTGCCGCTTTAGATTCAAACAAAGTACTATTTGCCGGATTAGACGTTTTTGAAAACGAACCAACTCCGGAAATTCAAATATTGATGCATCCAAAAATTTCTTTGACGCCGCACATTGGTGCTGCTACTTTGGAAGCTCAGGATAGAATCGGAACTGAATTAGCAGAGCAGATTATCAGTTTGTTAAGAGCAGAAAAAGTATAATTTTATTTACCAAATGTTTTTAAAACCATGCGATTGCATGGTTTTTTTTTGTACCTTAGGATTTGTGAATAACGTAAACTTTAATAAATTGTTAAAAAACAATTACCCTTTATTTGTATATCACATTTGTCAGAATCATTAACTTAAATTTCAACTCTATGAAAACAGTAAAAAAATTAGGCATTTGGATGGATCATTCTAATGCAAACCTAATAGAATTTTCTTCAGAAGTTAAAAAAACAAAAACTATATCTTGTAGTTATACTTTCGAAGATAAAGAAGAAACACTAAAAATTAGTGAAAAAGTAATGCACAACAAAGAACAACTTAAACAAACTATTTACTACAAGAATATCGCTAATTGCATCAGGGAATTTGATGAAGTGATTTTATTCGGACCAACGAATGCAAAATTAGAATTACACAATTTATTAAAAGAAAATCATCTGTTTGAAAATATTAAAATTGAAGTGCAAAATACAGATAAGATGAGTGATAAAGACAAGCATATCTTTGTAAGGAATCATTTTAAAAAATTTGACATCTTTACTTCATAAATTATCGGAATGAATAAGTTGAGCAATGCAATCGAAACACTACAATTATTTATACGAAATACAAATTGATTTTGATCGTAATATTCACAAAGGTTATGAAGTAAATTATGTGATATACAACTGCATGGTCTATTTTCAAATTAACAATGAACAACAATTAGGCGGATTTGTTCCCAGACCATAAATTGAGTAGCTTTGTATAAGTTTTAAAAATAAATGGCAACCTTTAAAGAACGTTGGAATATTAAATCAAATTGGCAATTATTTGTCATTATTGTGGTATTTGCATTAACCGGTTCTACTTCGGCTTATCTTTCAAAACCCATTTTAGCTTTTCTCGGAATCAATAAATCCAATCCGTGGGAATATTATCCGTTATACATTATCCTTATCTTCCCGGTATATCAAATATTACTCCTGAGTTTCGGATTCCTGTTTGGACAATTTACCTTCTTTTGGGCATTTGAGAAGAAAATGCTGAGAACTTTTGGTTTGGGTTTTTTGATACCTAAAAAAGAAAATCCCGAATAAATTCGGGACTCTCGGGTATAAAAAATTTTCTAACCAATAAAAAACTTTTATTTTTTTTGTTGAATTAAGTTGAAGAAATCATTTCTATTTTCCTTTTCATTAAATATTCCACCGTATTGAATGGTTGAAGTATAACTACTTTCATCATTTATCCCTCTACTCGACACACATAAATGCTTAGCTTCCATCACTACAATAACATCTTCTGTTACTAAAACTGATTTTAATTCGTTAAAGATTTGCATAATCAATCGTTCCTGAACTTGTGGTCTACGGGAATAATAATCTACTATACGATTCAGTTTAGATAAACCAATTACTTTTCCACTAGAAACATAACCTATATGTGCTTTGCCAATAATGGGCAAAAAATGATGCTCACAAGTAGAGTTGAAAGTAATATCAGCTTCCACCAACATTTTATCATAATTATACGAGTTTTCGAAAACAGATATTTTGGGTTTATTAGCAGGGTTGAGCCCAGAGAATATTTCCTGGATAAACATTTTAGCAACTCTATGCGGTGTACCTTGTAGACTGTCATCGGTCATATCTAGACCAAGTTCTTCCATAATTTGAAAGAAATGACCTTCTATTGCTAACATTTTATTTTTATCTGATTTTTGGAAAGCATCATCACGTAAGGGTGTTTCTGCCGAAGTCATTTGATGATTGTCGCCTATCAATTCAAATAATTCTTTTTCAATGGTTGTGTTCATAAGAATTAATTATTTTTTGTTTAACAAATGTAGTAAACAATTAAACAAAATAATTTAATTAACACAACTTTATAAATTATTCAAGCATAAATAAAAACTATACTATTCAACAAAAGAAAATACTTTGTTACTTTGTGAAAAATTCATTCTAATGATTATTGCCAAAAATATCCATAAATATTACGATAGTTTACATGTTTTAAAAGGTGTTGATTTGCATATTAAGCAAGGTGAAATAGTTTCCATTGTTGGTGCTTCAGGAGCAGGGAAAACGACCTTATTACAGATATTGGGCACACTTGATATTCCAGCTAAAGAAAGTGATACATCACTTGAGATAAATAATGAAAACTTATTGATAATGAAAGACAAATCATTATCTAAGTTCAGAAATACGCACCTTGGTTTTATTTTTCAATTTCACCAATTGCTACCCGAATTTACCGCTTTGGAAAACGTTTGTATTCCGGCCTTTATTGCTGGCAAAGACAAATCAACCACAGAAGCAGAAGCATTAAAATTATTAGATTATCTTGGTCTGACCGACAGAATACATCACAAACCCAACGAGCTTTCAGGGGGTGAACAACAGCGAGTTGCTGTAGCTCGTGCTCTCATAAACAAACCTGCAGTTATATTTGCTGATGAGCCTTCAGGGAATTTGGATACTACTTCGGCAGAAAACTTACATCAATTGTTTTTTAAATTGCGAGATGAATTTGGTCAAACTTTCGTTATTGTTACACACAACGAGACTTTTGCTAATATGGCTGATAGAAAGTTGGTCATGAAAGATGGACTAATCGTTTGACATTATGGTGCTAATATTACTAAGTTGGCTTTATATTTTCTTCGCTGCTTTTAGCTTTGGGATTTTCTTTTCTAAAATACTGCGCATCAAGCAATTTGATTTTGTTATAACCACCATTTTAGGATTATTTTGCATCACTCTTTTGGCTACAGTTTGGGCATTCTTTGGACCTATTGCGATTACCTTTCATATTGTATTATTTCTATTTGCGGCACTTCTTTGTTATAGAAACAAAGCTGCATGGCTTTCGGTTTTGCAAAGTATGGTAAAACAAGTCAAATCGTTCTCGTTCGCTATTAAAATGGTATTTGCCATTAGCAGTTTGTTAATCCTAGCACAAAGCGCCACCTTGCCTTTTATCATTGATAATGAAAGCTATTATATTCAAACCATCAAATGGCTGAACGAGTTTGGTTTTGTAAAAGGGTTGGCTAATTTGCATTTGTTTCTAGGGCAAACCAGCGGTTGGCATATTACCCAGAGTGTCTACAGCTTTTCGTTTTTGTATGATAGATTTAACGATTTGAATGGATTTTGTTTGCTATTGGGAAATTTATTTGCTTTTCAAAAGTTACAATCCTATTTTACCAAAGGCAATCAAATGGATTTACTCTTTGGTTTGTTTCCACTAACATATGTTTTCCTATTTCAGTTCGCGAGTTCGCCTTCGCCTGATTTACCGGTATATCTTTTTGCCTTTATTTTGTTTTCAATGTTTCTTAAAAATGAGGTTACTAACGACTCTTTCTTAATTATAACAATCTTTGCATTGTTTACTGTTTTCATAAAGATTACAGCATTCGTTTTACTGCTATTTCCATTGATTTTAGTAGTAAAGCACTTTGCTGTTGTAAAGAAGCAACTTTTTTCAGCAGTCAGTCTTGGCGTTTTAGTTTTACTTTTATTAGTTTTAAAAAATACTATGCTAACAGGCTATCCTTTGTTTCCGTTGCTTTATTTCAGAATGGATGACTTAGATTATACGGTTCCAGCATTGATTATGAATTTTTTCTTTAGCAAAAGCGTAATGCATTCGTTTTATATTGATAATGCTGCTTTTTCTGACGCATCGCTATTGGATTTAGCTAAACATTACTTTTTATTAAACGGCATGTCGGGATATATTGGTATTCTATCACTATTAACACTATTAGTTACGCCAATTATTATCTTAAAAAAACAACTGCCAAAAGCGCTTTGGACTATCTATTTTGTTTTTTTTGTATTGGCAGTGGTTTTATGCTTAAGCTCACCGCAGTATCGTTTTTATGTTTATTTCACGTTGTTCTTTATTTTGATGGTACTGTCGTCATGGGTCAGCAACCCAAAATGGATACTTCGATTCTATGGATTGAGCTTGGTACTGGTCGGAGTTTTAGTCTTTGTTCCCTTGTCGTTCGGAAACTTAACTGACAATGCTTTACTTTCTCAAAACAGCA